>JBCCDG010000042.1:0-30069 GCA_039030915.1 Pseudomonadota bacterium
ATCGAGCTCCGCCATCCCGGAGGCGAGACGGGGCGGGGGCGCCTCGTCCGCATCTAGTGCCGAGAGGGCCATGCCCTTGCCACGTTCGCGCCCGAGTGCGCGGCTGCTGGAGGCTGGGCCCGCGGCGCCGAGGCCTGTGTCTTCCTCGAGCGTGTTCCAGGCACCGCAGCCTTCGCACTGGCCGGACCATTTGCCGTGGACCTGCCCGCAGGCGCGGCAGAGATAGGAGATGCGGAGTTTCGCCATGGCCGCACCCTATGCGGCGGAGGCGCCTGGCGAAAGGGTGGCGCACCGCCGGATCCGTTGCCCCTGCAAAGGGCTCAGATCGCGACGAGCCCCGCGATGAGTGTGACGGCGAAGAGCTGGGTCAGGACCGGGAAGACCTTGAACCACCTGTCCTCGAGCCAGAAGGTCCAGAGCGCGACACCGAGGAGCGGCACCGCCGTCACGCGCGCAAGCGGCACGTTCTCGCCCTGGAGCGCGCCCATCACCGCCAGCGTCAGGAGGAGGGAGGCGAGATGCGCACGCCGCACCCAGCCCTCGCCCAGTATCGTCTGCGCGAGGCTGTAGAGCGTGGCGAAGAAGATCAGCACCGCCGAGCCGATGCCGATGACAAGGAGGAAGAGGCCCATGCGCACCGTCTGGCCGCTTCGGTCGGAAGGGTCAATCGCGGTGGTGGGCGGCGAGCTCCGCAATCGCGATTTGCGCGAGCACGCAGGCGGTAAAGAGCCAGAGTCCCCAGGCCGGCGTCACGTGGCCGAGCCCCACCCCCTTTACCGTGACGATGTAGAGCGCCACGAGGAACACCTCGGCCATCGAGAGCTTGCCGAGGAGCGCGATGACGGGCAGCGCCCGCTCCCCCAGCCGGCCGGCGAGATAGAGCCCGAGTGCTGCCGTCTTGGCGAGCGGCATGAGGACCGCGAAGAGAAGCACCACCAGCGCGAGCGCCGCATCCGCCTCCCAAAGCGCGCCGAGCCCGCCGATCACGCTAACCGCCTGACCCTCGAAGAACGGCAGGAGCCCGGCACGGGCCAGCGGCGCGGTCCAGGCGATGGGCCAGACCAGAAGCAGGAAGAGGTTGAGGCCGAAGAGCGTCCGCCGCGGCATCGACGGTCAGCGCAGGAGACCGAGAAGAAGGACGAGGATGGTGCCGCCCGCAAGAAGCGCGAAGGTCCGTCCCGCCTCCCGTGCCTCCGCAAGCCCGCGCCCGGAGATGGCGAGATGCGCGATCCCGAGCGCGCCGAAGGCCGCGATGCGCACGGCCGAGAGCGCGCCGCCCAACGGCGCGAGCAGGAGGCCCGTGGCAAGCGCGGGTGCCGAGACCAAGATCATGGCGGCGGTGACATGCTGCTGCCAGGGCCGCTCCTCGATCAGCTCGGAATGCGCGCGGCTGATGACCTGCATGATGACATAGGCCAGCACGAGCCCCGCGATGAGCCGGATCAGGGTAAGGGTCGCCATAACCGCCTCCGAGTTCAATTGCCCTTAGGCGTCATATGGGGAGCGTAATCCGCCGATTATCCAAGATCCACGACAAATGGCTGTCGCGATTCCGTTTTCCGGTCCGTTGCAGATGCTGTCGCTGAGGGAGGTCGGGCGCCTAGCGCACGGCCTCGATCGGCCCCTCGGCCAGGCCGTTGACGAACTGGTGGACATGGGGCTCGTCGGTCGTGTCGATCTCGGCGACCGGACCCTCCCAGTGGATCACGCCGTCATGAAGCATCGCGACCCGGTCCGCGATCTTGCGCACGCTGGTCATGTCGTGGGTGATGGTCATCGCCGTCGCGCCCATTTCCTCCACGATCTCGCGGATGAGGTCGTTGATCACGTCCGCCATGATCGGATCCAGGCCAGTGGTCGGCTCGTCGAAGAAGATGATCTCGGGGTCGGTCGCGATGGCGCGGGCAAGGCCGACGCGCTTCTGCATGCCGCCCGAAAGCTCGGCGGGGAAGCGGTCCGCCACATCTTCCTTGAGCCCCACGCGGCGCAGTTTCTGGACGGCCAGATCGCGGGCGTCCGCCTTGGAGAGCCGGTCCCGCCCCTGGAGGCGGCGGAAGGCGACGTTCTGCCAGACGAGGAGACTGTCGAACAGCGCCCCGCCCTGGAAGAGCATGCCGAGCCGGTCGAGTACCGGGCCGCGGCGTGCGGGCGAGGCGCGGGTGATGTCCTTCCCGTCGACCCTCACGGTGCCCTCGTCCGGGATCACGAGGCCGAGCACGCATTTCAGCGTGACCGACTTGCCGGTGCCCGAGCCGCCGATGATGACCAGCGACTTCCCCCGCTCGACCGAGAGGTCGACGCCCTTCAGCACGTGGTTGGAACCGAAGCTCTTGACGACGCCTTCGAGCGCGATTTTCGGCGTGTGGCTCACGAGAAGAACAGGTCCGTCATGATGAAGTTCGAGGCGAGGATGAGGATCGACGCTTGGACGACCGCAGTGCGCGTCGCCTGGCCCACGCCCTGTGCCCCGCGGGCGGAGTTGTATCCCTGAAAGCAGCCGATCAGCGCGACGATGAAGCCGAAGACGCTGGCCTTGATGAGGCCCGAGGTCACGTCACCGAGGGTCAGGAAATCCCAGGTCGTCTGCAGGAAGGTCGCCGGGTTGAAGCCAAGGCGGTGCACGCCGACGAGGAAGGCGCCGTATATGCCGATGATGTCCCCGATAAGCGCCAGCATCGGCAGGGTCAGCGTGGCGGCAAGGAGACGCGGGGCGACGAGATACTTGATTGGGTTGGTGCTGAGCGTCGTCAGCGCGTCGATCTGCTCGGTCACGCGCATCGTGCCGATCTCCGCCGCGATGGAGGCGGAGACGCGCCCGGCCACCATCAGCCCGCAGAGCACGGGCCCGAGCTCGCGCGTCATGCCGATGGCAACGATGGAGGGCACCACCGTCTCCGCTCCGAAGCGCGTGCCGCCGGCATAGATCTGCAGGGCCAGCGCGCCGCCGGTGAAGAGGGTGGTGAGCGCTACGACCGGCAGCGAGTCGTAGCCGATGCGCACAAGCTGGCGGCCGACCTCCATCGGATAGAAGGGCGGCGTCGCGAGGTGGCGCAGTGCCGAGCCGGTGAACATCGCGAGCGCGCCGGCGCTCTGGACAAGGTCCAGCACGGCGGCGCCGATGGCGGCTAGGAAGGACTGGATTGCGGACAGGACAGGCCTCCCGGGGCAGGCGGGGCAGTGGGCTGGAGAGCGTGATACGACAGGAGAGGCCGCTCGGGAACCCCGGGCGTTGCATCGACCTGCTGCGGGCGTTCACGCGATTGCGCCTTGGATAGGCCGCGCGCCCGCCCGATGCTGGGTTATGGTCTTGCGGATCGTCATTGCGCTTCTCCTCTGCGCGCCCCCGGCCGGCGCCCTCGTGGTCGATGGCGCCGTGAGCGGGGGCGGCGCGCTCCATGCTGGCGGGCGGTTCGTTGCGCTGGTCCCTCCCTTTGCAGCAAGCCGCCCGGCCAACACCGTGGGTGCGAATACCTTCGAGAGCCCGGGCCTCTTCGCCTTCGACGAGGATCAGAACATTCGCGTGGACGAGGCCATCGCCGTCGATGTCGGGCAGAGCCCGCAGCCGGGCACCATCGTCGCCAGCCATTACGTCTTCTTCGATCCGGGACCCGCGATGTCCCAGCGCGGCCATGTCCGCTTCGACGCGCACATCATCGGCATCGCGACCGCCCGGGGCACGTTGGCCGCTTCGGATTGGCTGGCGAATACGGGCGTCACCTATCTCAATCCGGGGTTGCGCGGTCTCGAATGGGAGGATGCGGTTTGGATCGATCCGGAGGACCCTTTCCGCCTCGAGGTGAGCTGGATCGCGAGCGATCCGGGCGATTATGTGCGCGTCTTCACGGAGGCGTCTCCCGCCTTCGTGCGCAGCGACAGCCTCCATGCTTGCTCCGGCTTGCCGTGGCCTGCGCCGATCGCGCGCCTATTTGAGGGCGTTGGCAAAGGCGGGGAGGGTGGCGGCGGGATCGGGCCAGACGAGGTGCGGGTCGGGCACGATGAAGTCTGCCGTCTCTGCCAGGCGTCGGGCAGTAGCTATGTCCACGCCGCCCTCCGCCACCACCGGCGTCTCGATCATCTCGGCCCACCACGCGAAGAGCGCATCCTCCGCGAAGCCTTCGGTGGCAGCCCCGCCCGGGCTGACGGGCCCCAGCGTCACGTAGTCGGCCCCCGCTTCGGCAAGCGTCATGGCGCGGTGACGGCCCGCACCCCCGGCCGCGCCGATGATCCGGTCCTTGCCGAGCGTCTGGCGCAGTTTCTTGAGGCTCGCATCGAGCGTCGCGACATGCACGCCGTCGAGCCCCAATGGCTCGACCAGACCCGGCTGGTCGGTGACCACCAGCGGAACCTCCGCCGCGTGACAGGCGGGCATCAGGACGTTCACGGCGCGCGTCCAGGTCTCCTCGTCCGCCCCCTCGAGGTCGAGCCGGAGGCAGGCCACGAGCCCGGTCCCCAGCGCGGCCTCCACCGCGGGCAGAAGCGTCGCGGCATCGGCGTCTCTGGGCGTCACTAGGTAGAGGCGGGGCGCGTCGTCCGGCATGGTCTGGCTCCTGTCGCGGGCGTGGAGCCTTGGCGTCATGCAGGGCGCGGTGTCAACCGCATCGGCCCGGTTGCGCCACTCCGCGAAACCTAGGGGCGTGGCGAAGGCCGCCAGTCGGGCGGCGCCATCTCGAAGCCCGCGAAGTCGAAGCCGGGCGAGACCGTGCAGCCCACCAGCGTCCAGGCGCCGAGGGAGCAGGCGCTTTGCCACCAGCCGGGCGGGACGATGCGCTGCGGCCGCTGGCCCGCCGCGATCTCCGGGCCGAGCACATGCGCTTCGGCATCGTGGCCGTTGGGTGAGAGGCTGAGCGAGAGCGGCCCGCCCGCATACCAGTGCCAGATCTCCGCGGCGTCGACGCGATGCCAGTGCGAGACCTCGCCCACATCGAGGAGGTAGTAGATCGCGGTGCCCGTCGCCCGCTCGCCCGCCGCGGCCTCGGCGCGCCAGGTTTCCCGGAACCAGCCGCCCTCGGGGTGCGGCGCAAGCTCAAGCGCCGCGATGATGTCTCGCGCCTTCATCGCCGCCATGTCGCGCTCCCTGTTCGGCATGGCGTCAGCCTGAAGGCGTGCTTGTGCTCGATCAAGGCCTGCCGGGCGGCACGCTGGCAACATGACCGCGATTCTTCCGGGAGGACCGCCATGCTGAGCCTGAAACGCGACACGCTCGACTGGATCGTGAAGAAGGCGCAGGCCTTCGACGCGAAGGACATGGATACGCTCGAGGACAGGGAGGACGATGGGTCGGACGCGCTCAGCGTGCTCGAGGACCGCCCCGACGACGCCACCGAAGCGGAGCTGCACAGCTGGATCGACGATCTCAATGACCGCGAGGCGGGGGAGTTGGTGGCGCTCTACTGGATCGGGCGCGGTGACCGGGATCCCGAGGAGTTCGCGGAGGTGGTGGAGGAGGCGCGCGGGTCGAAGAGCACGCCGACCGCCGACTACCTGATGGGCGTGCCGCTTCTGGGAACCTATCTGGAGGCCGGGCTCGACCGTCTGGACGCCCTCGCGGAGAAGCCGTCGCAGCTCGAGGACGAACTCTGAGCGGGCGCTAGACGAAGGTGAGGGAGACGCCGACGACGATGAGGCCGGCGCCCGCCATCTCGCGCACGCTCATCGTCTCGCCGAGGAAGAGAAACGACGCGACGGCGATGATCACGCATTCGATGCCGAGGATGGCGACGTAGATGGCTGACAGCCTCTCGGTGCGCAGCGCCTCGATCTCGCACCACGAGCCGAGCGCGAAGGCGACGGCGATGAGGAGCGCCATCGCGACGGGCGGCACGGCACCCCAATGCTTCATCAGGATCATGGTGGCTGCGTAGAACGCGGCGGACCCGGTGACGAGAAGGACGATTTCCACGGCGCGCCTCACTCCCGCGATGGAGTGACGTGCGCTGTTGTCCTGAACCTCGGCCATGTCACACGCCCTCTGGAAAACATGCCGTAGGGTAACGCGATTCGCGTCATACGTGTGTGATACGCGGCACAAGGGAACCGTCGGTAGCATCGCGGCGCGGAGTGGGTACGGCGCCATCGCGGCGCGAAGCGGTTCAGCGCCTGCGGCCGTGTGTCGTTGTGTGGTCGGGGTCGATGTCGGTGTTCTGCGCCGTGGCGACGGACCAGCCCTCGGTGCCTTCAATACAGACGAAAAGCAGGAGACCTTCGCGCGCCGGCGCATCCCCGCCGCCCGGCGCGATCTGGCCGGAGAGCCGCCAGCGGATGTGGAGAAGCGCCATGCCGTCGACGGGATCGAAGCGCTCTGTCTCCAGCACGTCGAGCGTCGTGCGGCGGAAGGCGGTGCTCAGCGCGTGGCCGTGCGCCTCGGCGATCTCGGCGCGGCTGTGCCAGAAATCGCCGACCACGTTCACGAAGCGGGCGTCCTCGGTGAAGAGGGCGCCCAGAGCCTCACCGTCCCGCGCCATCCAGGCGCCCACGAAGGCGCCTGGCAGATCCTCGGGACGGTGCACGGCCATCAGGCCTTGCCGCGGTAGATCTCGACGAGCTTGCCGAGCATCTCCAGCGCTTCCTCGCGCGGGCGCTGGAACGTGTTGCGCCCGATAATCGAGCCGTTGCCCCCGCCGTCGCGGATCGCCCGCGCATTGTCGTAGACGCTGTCCGATGAGGACTTCGCCCCGCCCGAGAAGACGATGAGCCGGCGCCCGGCGAAGGCCGCCTTCACGCAGTCCGCCACCCGGGCGGCCTGGGTCGAGATGTCGATCTTCTCGCTCTCGTAGACCTTCTTGGCCTCCTTGAGCTCGAGATGGTCGGTCGAGAGCTTCACCTTGATTACATGTGCACCCAGAAGCGCGGCGATCTGCGTCGCATAGGCGGCGATGTCGATGGCCGTCTCGCCTTCTTTGGAGAGCGCCTCGCCGCGCGGGTAGGACCAGATCACGGTCGCAACACCCTTGGCCGCCGCCTCCTCGCGCATCTCCGAGATCTCCTCGAACATGTCGAGCCCGCAGGAGGAACCGGGATAGATCGTGAAACCGATCGCCGCGCAGCCGAGGCGGAGCGCATCGTCGACGCTTGCGGTAATCGCCTGGTCCTTGGGGGCCTCGGACGGGATCAGCGAGTTGGCGGAGTTGACCTTGAGGATCGTCGGGATCTGGCCGGCGAAGGTGTCCGCCCCGGCCTCGAGCATGCCGAGAGGCGCCGCATAGGCATTGAGCCCGGCATCGATGGCAAGCTGATAGTGATAATGCGGATCATAGGCGGCCGGGTTGGGCGCGAAGCTTCTCGCGGGCCCGTGCTCGAAGCCCTGATCCACGGGCAGAATGATCATCTTGCCCGTGCCGCCGAGTTTGCCGGTCATCAGCATCTGGCAGAGCTTGCCCTTCACGCCGGGGTTATCGCCCTCGTACATGCTCAGGATCTTCTGGACGGCGCGGCTGGCTTTCATGGCTGTCTCCTCCCGGGTCGGGGCGCTGATGCGTGTTGCGGCTGTCGCGTACCGTGCGCCTCGCGCACCGGTCAAGCGGCGAGCGGGCGAGGAGGGGTCCCCCGTCCCGGGGACCGGGAGGCGGCCGCGCGGGTCGGGCAGCGGCGGTGGCCGTCATCGGAGGCAGCTGCGAGGCGCGCTGGAGTCACCCGGTGCGAGCAGGATGAAGACGGCCGGGAACGGGCACCCCCGGCCATCGCATGCTCACCCTCCCGCGGTCACTCGACCGCGACACGCTCCGCCAGGCCGCCTTCGATCCAGGTCTCGAGCGCGCGGGCGGAAGCTTCGTCCAGAGCGTTGGCCCAGGTCTCCGCCTCCTCCGCCCGGCGGGCATAGCGGCTGTCGAGCCGGCGGAGGAGGGCCGCAGCACCCCGGTCCCCGCTCGCCGAGGCCAGTGTCGCCCAGTAGAGCGCTGTCTCGTAGTTCCGCGGCCCGCCGCGGCCCGAGACAAGCCGCTCCGCAAGCGCGTGCATACCCGCGACATCTGCGGCCTCAACCAGTTCCCCGTCACGTTCGAAGGGGGCGACCTCATTCTGGAGGCTCAGGATCTCGGAGAGATCGAGGATCGCTTCCATGTCGTCCGCGATCGCGGCGGCCGCGCTCTCCCCGGCCGCGAGCGCGATCAGCGCGTTGGCATAGGCGCCGATAGGATCGCCCTCCGCTGCCAGCGCCTTGGCGACGAGGAGCGCCGCCTCGCCCGAGCCCCCTTCGGCGAGCGGCGTGAGAAGCTCGACCCCGTCTCGCCGCGCGCGCGGCGCGCCGATACCGGTCAGGAACGCGCGCCCGACGGTCATCCGCTCCGCTTCGCTCAGCGCATCCCTGTCGTTCGATGCCTTGGCGAGAAGGGCGGGCGCCACGAGTTGCTGGCGCGCAGCCGGTGCTGCGCCGACGCGGGGGGAGAGGAGCGCGATGGCCGCGGCCGGATCTTCGAACGCATCCTCGCCGAGGCGCACGGGCGCGCCGGGCGCGAGTGTCACCACAACGCGGTCCTTCTCCTCGACGAACCGGCCAAGGGCCGTCGAAAGCTCCTCGACGAAGGCGATCTCCTCGGGTGTGGGCGTGCGGCCGCCCTCCTGTGTCAGCGCCTGCATGAGGCCCGCCTGCGCGATGGCCGGGATCGCGGCGGGATCGCCAAGCTGCTGTCCGATCATCGGCTCGAGCGCTTCGAAGAGCCCGCGGTTCTCCACCATGATCTCCGCGCCCGAGAGGATGGCGACCAACTCGGCGTCGTCCGTCATCTCGGCGCCGACTTCCTCGTCGACGCTCACGCCCTGGAACCAGAAATACTCGAAATCGGCGGCGGCGGTGATCAGCGCGCCGTTCGTGATCCCGGCGACGAGGTCGATCGAGAGGGCCGAGCTCGTGTCGTCATAGGCGAGGTCTATGGCCACCGTGTCGGCCTCGATCACGGGAAAGCCGAGCGCGCTCACCAGTTCCGCCGGCTCGGGCTCGAGACAGGCGGCGGGCAGGCTGACGCCGCCGAGGCTGAGCGCACCGTCCACCCGGTCGAACCGCCCGCCATCGGCCAGCGTGACCCGTTCGATGCCGATCTCGCAGGCCCGCGCCTCGTCATGCGGCAACCTCGGACGGAGGACGAGGCCGGTGATGGTGATCTCGCCCGAGCGCGGATCGACGGCGATCCCGTCATAGGTCAGCTCCACCGCCCCGCGCGCGAAGCCAAGGCCCGCCTGAACGATCAGCTTCGAGAAGAGCCGGCCGAGCTCGAACTCCGGTACGGGCTGCGCTGCCGGGTGGCCCACGGGGCCGAGGGCGAGGATGGCGGCAAGCGCCCCGGCGGCCGCGGCGCGCGGGCAGGGCAGGGTGGCAGGCAGGCAGGCTCGCATTGATCTCTCCGTCGATATCAGTACCCGCAACGACCCTATGCCGCCGCGCTTCGGCCTGTCGTGACAATTCGGCGCAAATCCTCAGGCAAGGATGTGCAGTCGCCGTCAGGGGATGGCTTCAGGGAGCGAGCGCCGCGACGCCCGGCAGGGTCTTGCCCTCGAGCCATTCGAGGAACGCGCCGCCCGCTGTGGACACATAGGAGAAACGCGCGGCGGCACCCGAGCTGTTGAGCGCAGCAACCGTATCGCCGCCGCCGGCGACGGAGAGAAGCTGGCCCTTCTCGGTGAGCTCGGCGGCCGCAAGCGCCGCCGCATCGGTCGCTGCGTTGAAGGGCGCGATCTCGAAGGCACCCAGCGGCCCGTTCCAGACGAGCGTGCGCGCCTCGGCAAAGCGACGGCGGATGTCCTCGACCGAGGCGGGCCCGGTGTCGAGGATCATGGCGTCATCGGGGCAAGCGTCGGCCGGCACGGTTTCGGAGGGCGCGCCCTCGGCAAACTCCCGCGCCACCACCACGTCGCCGGGCAGGACGATCTCGCATCCCGCCGCCGCGGCCTTCTCCATGATTTCCCGAGCGGTTCCGGCAAGGTCGTGCTCGCAAAGCGACTTGCCGACCGGCTTGCCCTGGGCCGCGAGGAACGTGTTCGCCATACCCCCGCCGATCACGATCTGGTCGACCCGCCCGATAAGATTGCCGAGGAGCGCCAGCTTGGTGGAGACCTTGGCGCCGCCGACGACCGCGATGACCGGCTGCTCCGGCGCGCCGAGCGCCTTCTCCAGCGCCTCGAGTTCCGCCTGCATCAGCCTCCCCGCAGCTGACGGCAGCCGCCGTGCGAGCCCCTCGGTCGAGGCATGGGCACGATGCGCGGCGGAAAAGGCGTCGTTCACATAAACATCGCCAAGGGCTGCAAGCTGATCCGCAAAGTCCGGATCGTTGGCCTCCTCGCCCGCATGAAAACGCGTGTTCTCGAGGAGAAGCACCTGGCCCCGCGTCATTCGCTCCACCGCCTCTTCCGCCAGCGGGCCGACACAGTCAGGCGCGACGAAGACATTGGGCGCGTCCGCCGCCTGCGCCAGCGCCGCCTGCAGCGCATCCGCAACCTGGCCGAGCGACATCTCCGGGTCCGGCTTGCCCTTGGGCCGACCGAAATGGGCGAGCAGGATCGGCAGCCCGCCCATCTTCATCACCGACGCGATCGTGGGCACATGGGCGCGTATGCGGGTGTCGTCGCTTACCTCGCCGTTGCGGACGGGCACGTTGAGGTCGACGCGGATCAGCACACGCTTCCCAGCGATGTCGATGTCGTCGAGTGTCCGAAAGTCCATGGGGCCCTCCTCGTTGGCGGTGCCCCGGTTCTCGGGTTCGTCCAGGCCGGCGTCAAGCGGGCCCGGGGAATACGGGCCGCGTCAGCAGGGGCGGATCGGCTTCAGCATGAGGACCCATTCCGCGCCGTCGCTCTGCCAGTCGCCCTTGACCATCGCGCGCCGCTCCGTCTCGCGAAACCCGAACCGCTCGTAGAGCCGGCGGGCGCCTTTGTTGCTGTCGGCGACGATGATCGAGAGCGTCTTGCAGCTCATGCCGCGGGCGATGTCCTCGGCCAGGCTGAGGAGGAGCGTGCCCCAGCCTTGTCCGCGCCGGCCCTCCCGGCAGGCGAGGACATGGACATAGAAACTGCCGGCGGCGGCGTCCTCGAGCTCCTGAAGCGGACGGAATAGCGGCTCGAAATCGTCGGGGATCGGCTCGGGCTGGTCGGGCAGCATCTCGCCGCGCAGCCCTGCCACGGGCTCGTCGCCCTCAACGGCGACGACCCATTTGCCCTCCGCTGCCGCGGCGGCCTGCCGCTCGGCCCCGCGCACCCAGGGGTCCTCGCCTGGGCCTGCGTCCTTGCTCCAGGTGTGAAACGCCAGCCCCTCGCTCGCGGCCTCGATCAGCTCGGCGAGGATGGGCCCTTCATCGGCCCGGGCAACACGGAAACTGCTCGCTGCGTCTTTCATGATGCGACCTTTCTTCTTCACGCCTGCGGGAGATGAGGTGAGTGGCGTGAGTTCGGAAGAAGGTTTCGCGTGATTTGGCCGTGAAATCGGCAGCGGCGGTGCCGTCAGACACCGCCGCTACGCTTCAGAGATGAGCGGCCATGGCGACGGCGGTGTCGGCCATGCGGTTCGAGAAGCCCCATTCGTTGTCATACCAGCTGAGGACGCGGCAGAACTGGCCGTCCATCACCTTGGTCTGGTCCGTGTGGAAGATCGAGGAGTGAGGGTCGTGGTTGAAGTCCACGCTCACCAAAGGCTCGTCCGTGAAACCGAGGATTCCCTTGAGGCTCTGGCCCGCCGCTGCGCGAACCGCGTCGTTGATCTCCTCGACGCTTGTGTCCCGCTCCGCGTTGAACTGGAAATCCACGACCGAGACGTTGGGCGTCGGCACGCGAATGGCAACGCCATCGAGCTTGCCATTGAGCTCCGGCAGCACGAGGCCCACGGCCTTGGCCGCGCCCGTGGAGGTCGGGATCATGCTCATGGCTGCCGCGCGGGCGCGGTAGAGGTCCTTGTGCATGGTGTCGAGCGTCGGCTGGTCGCCCGTGTAGCTGTGGATCGTGGTCATGAAGCCCTGGCGGATGCCGATCTTCTCATGCAGCACATGCGCGACGGGGCCGAGGCAGTTGGTGGTGCAAGAGGCGTTGGAGACCACCATGTCGTCCGCCGTCAGCGTCTGATGGTTCACGCCGTAGACGATGGTCTTGTCCGCGCCGCTCGCGGGTGCGGAGACGAGCACGCGCTTGGAGCCGTTCTTCAGATGCAGCGCCGCCTTGTCCTTCGAGGTGAAGATGCCGGTGCATTCGAGCGCGATGTCGACGTCGCCCCAGGGCAGCGCGGCCGGGTCTCGCTCGGCGGTCACGCGGATCGGGCCGCGGCCCACGTCGATCGTGTCGCCGTCCACCGTCACCGTCGCGGGAAAGCGGCCATGCACGCTGTCGTAGCGGAGGAGATGTGCGTTGGTCTCGACCGGGCCGAGATCGTTGATCGCGACCACCTCGACATCCGTGCGCCCCGACTCGACGATGGCGCGCAGGACGTTGCGCCCGATGCGACCGAACCCGTTGATGGCAACCTTGACCGCCATGGTCTCTCTCCCGTTCTGCGTTGGCTTTCGGCGGGCGATCCCGCCGCACGCGCGCGGTATGGACCGGCAGGGCCGCTAAATCAACGCGCCCCGCGGGCAGGGTGCCGGCGGGGCGCGGATAGAGCAGTTGAGGACGGGATGCGCTCAGCTCAGCTCACGAACTCCCATTCGCTGGGGCTCACCTCGGTGATCGTGAAGATCTCGGGGTTGTTGCCGCGATACTCATCGCTTTCGGCAAAGCGGATCAGAAGCTCCGCGCGCGACAGACCCTGATCGAGCCGCGCCACCCAGAAATCGAAGCCGCCACCGTCGGAGATGCGGTCGAGCGTGTTCTCGTAGAGCAGCGTGACGTAGGCCGCGTTCGTCACGTCCGCCAGCGGCCCGTAGAGCTGGATGAACTCTTCGGCAATCGTGAACTGCTCGGCGATCTCCACATAAGAGCGGTCACCGAAGTCGAGACGGTCGATCCAGAAGTTGACGCCATTCTCGTCCGGCATCCGGTCGAAGGCCGCACCGTATAGAAACGCCACATCGAGCACTTCCGCACGGCTGAGGCCCGTCGGGTCCTGCTGGGGTCCCGGCACCTCGTCGATCTGGCCCGCGACATCGTCGAATGAGACAAAGTCGCCCGCCCTGAACCCGGGAGGCTCGATGATCAGGCCGCCGTTGTTGTTCTCAAGGAAATTGAGAAGATCTTCGCCGATCTGGAACGATGGCAGCTCCGAGCCGCTAATTCGAACGGCGAGCGTCTGGTCGATCTCATCGGTGAGCGGGTTCTCCACATCCACGAAGGCATAGGTTCCCGTGCGCTGCTGACGATCCTCGAGGAACGAAATGCGCGCGACCGTGATGCTGAACGCGTTGAACTCGGTACCCGTCTCCGCGTCGCGCAGGACGCCCGGGTAGTCGAAGAGGTCGCCTTCCCTAGAGGACACTGTGAAGCCGTCGAGCGCGGTCTCGAGCTCCAGAACAACTTCGCCGAAATACAAAGGAATGTCGTCAGGCCCGGCGTACCGGATCCGGAACGCCTCAAAGAGGTAGGTTTCTTCCATTTGATGCCCCCTTCCCAAGGAACCGTCCTGAACTGGGGCATGGGGGCCCTTCGCCGTCAAGCGCAAAGGGCCTAGCAAAAAAGTTAGGGGATCGACTGTGGCGCGGTCAGGCGAGGAGGGTGCGCACCTTCTCGGCCACAGCCTCCGGCGTGATGCCGAAATGCTTGTAGAGGTCTTTGTAGGGCGCGGAGGCACCGAAGCCTTCCATGCCCACGAAGCCCGCCTTGGCCTCGCGCCCGCGTTCGCCGAGGAGCCAGCGGTCCCAGCCCATCGCGACGCCGGCCTCCACCGCGACGCGCACGGGGCCTGCCGGAAGGACGCGTCGGCGATAGGCTTCGTCCGCCGCGGCGAAGCGGGTCATCGATGGCATGGAGACGACGCGGACGCCCACGCCCTCCCGCTCCAGGATCGCCTTGGCGCCCATGGCGATCTCGACCTCGGAGCCCGACGCCATGAGGATGGCCGCGCGCTTGTGCTCCGCCTCGGCCAGCACATAGGCGCCTTGTGCGGTCTGATTTGCGCTGGTGTACTTCGTGCGGAGCGTCGGCAGGTTCTGGCGTGAAAGGGCCAGCACCGTCGGCCCGTCGGTTTTCTCGAGTGCGCAGGCCCAGGCCTCCGCCGTCTCGACCGCGTCCGCTGGGCGGATCACCTGCATGTTCGGGATCGCGCGCAGCGCCGCCAGATGCTCGACTGGCTGGTGCGTCGGGCCGTCTTCGCCGAGCCCGATACTGTCATGCGTCATCACATAGACCACGCGCTGACCCATCAGCGCCGAAAGGCGCATGGCCGCACGGGCATAATCCGAGAAGACCAGGAACGTGCCGCCATAGGGCAGCACGCCGCCATGCAGCGCCATGCCGTTCATGGCCGCGGCCATCCCGTGCTCGCGAATGCCGTAATAGACATAGCGGCCTTTCCGGTTCGTCTCGTCGAAGACGCCGAGATCGGCCGTCTTGGTGTTGTTCGACCCCGTGAGATCGGCCGAGCCGCCGATGGTTTCGGGCAGCACCGGATTGATGACCGCGAGCGTGTCTTCCGAGGCCTTGCGCGTCGCCACGGTCGGCTTCGCCTCGACCAGGCTCCGGCGGAGCTTGTTGATCGCGCTGGTGAGCTTGGGCGGCAGATCGCCCGCCATCATGCGTTCGAAATCCGCGCGTTTGCGGTCGGAAAGCCCGGTAAAGGCTTCCGTCCAGGCCGCCCGCGCATCGGCGCCGCGCGCGCCTAGCGCCCGCCAATCCGCCATGATGTCCTTCGGCACCTCGAAGGGAGCGTGCGACCAGTCATGGGCAGCCTTGGCGCCCTTAATCTCATCGTCACCCGTGATCGCGCCATGCGCTTTGGCCGTATCCTGCAAGGTCGGCGCACCGAGGCCGATATGCGTCTTGCACGCGAGCATCACCGGCGCCTTCTGCTTCACGGCCCAGTCGAGCGCCGCCTCGATATCCGCGGTGTCGTGACCGTCCACGGCGCGCGTCACCCAGCCCGACGCCTCGAAGCGGGCGCGCTGGTCGGTCGCGTCCGAGAGGCTGAGCTTGCCGTCGATGCTGATGCCGTTGTCGTCCCAGAGCACGATGAGGTTCGAGAGCTTCTGGCGCCCGGCAAGCGTGATCGCTTCCTGGCTCACGCCCTCCATCAGGCAACCATCTCCCGCGATCACCCAGGTGCGGTGATTGCAGATCTTGGCGCCGAAACGAGCACGCACGCTCTCCTCCGCGATCGCCATGCCCACGGACGTGGCCAGCCCCTGGCCGAGCGGGCCGGTTGTCGTCTCGATACCCGGTGCGTGGCCATGCTCCGGATGGCCCGCGGTCGGCTGGCCGAGCTGACGGAAGCCCTTGATCGCGTCGATCCCCATGCCCGGATAGCCGGTAAGATGGAGGAGGCCGTAGAGCAGCATCGAGCCGTGGCCTGCCGAGAGGACGAAGCGATCCCGGTCCGCCCAGTCCGGCGCCGACGGATCGAAGCGGAGATGCGTGTCGAAGAGCACGGTGGCCACATCCGCCATGCCCATCGGCATGCCCGTATGGCCAGAATTCGCAGCCTTCACGGCGTCGAGCGCCAGCGCGCGAATCGCGGCAGCCATGCGGAAGCGGCGCGGGTCGGCCTTCTTCATCTCGTCGATCGTCACGCCTGCCATCGCTCGTCCGGGCGTCGCCCGCTCCCTTGTCGCCTTTGCATCCGCCCGGCTGCGCAACCCCACGCGCCAAGGCGGCGCGACATTGCTCACGCGGCGGCGCGAGGGTCAAGCGCCCGCGGCTGAGCACGGCCGACGGATGCCGTAGCGCAACCCTTTCGCGCGGGCGGGAACCGTCAATCGTCACGCGGGTTTCGTGCTGAGACCGTGCAGCCGATACTGACCGGAAAAGCGCGCCGGGTCCGTGATTCGAGCCTGCCGCAGAGAACGGAGGGATGATGACCGTTTTGGAGGACGCAGTACGCCGCCTCGCAGCGGCGGTTGAGGCGGCCGAGATGCGGCTCGAAGCGGGCACGCCGCCCGATACGGACGATCTCTTCGGTGACGACCGCGCGGCTCTCGTCGCCCGGATCGCGGAGCTCGAGCGCAAGGCGAAGGAGGACGCGGCGCTGAGGCTCGAGGCGGCGGAGGCTGTGAAGGCGGCGCTCGCAGATCTGCGCACCGCGCATGCAACCGAGCACGATATGGGGGCGCCGGACCATGCCTGAGGTCACCATCGAGGTCGCTGGGCGCACCTATCGCGTGGGCTGTGGCGAAGGCGAGGACGGCCACCTTCGCGATCTGGCGCTCCGGCTAGACACGGAGGCGCAGAAGCTTTCGCGCGGCGCGGCCAATGTGTCCGAGGCGCGGCTCCTCCTCATGACCGCGCTGGTGATCGCGGACCGGTTATGGGAGGCGCAGCGCGAGATCAGGGCGCTCGAGCAGCGGATCGAGGCGGGCGAGCCCGCCGCGCCGTCGGCGTCCCCGGGACCTGAGCGGGATGCCGTCCTGGCCGCGGAGATCGAGGCGCTGACGGCCCGGGTCGATGCCCTGATGCCGTCGGTTGCGCAGAACCGCTGAACGCGTCGTGGCGAACCGGTGGCGTGTTCGGGGTCATGCATCCGAAACAGGCGTGATCCGCCGTCTTGCCGGGAGAAGACCGACGCTCTACGTTGATCAGCGGCGGGTGCTGTCCTTCCCGTGCGGGGACAGTTTCCTGGTGGCCTAAGCATCTTCGCGGGAGCTGGCTCTGCCCTTGGCCGTGGCCTCGGGTATCTGGCGCCCACCTGGTTATCCAGGCTCGCGAGGATCTGACACCTCCACGGTCGCGACGGGCCCGCCACCCCTTAACCTTCATGAGTAGGGCGACGACGATGCCGAGGCGCTTGCGCGGCCGGCTCGCAGCCGATAGGCGCGCCGCATGACGGATTGGACCGCCGATCAGCTCAAGAAGGCCACGCGCCGCGCTGCCTATGACGCGCGTCGCGCGGCGCATGCCGACGTGCCTGAAGGGAAGGCTGCTGTCGCGAGGGACGCGCTGCTCGCGCATCTCGGGCCGCTGGCGCCCGGGACCGTGGTCGCCGGCTATCGCCCGATCCGCACGGAGATCGATCCGACGCCTGCGATGGTTGCATTGCATGAAGCGGGCGCGCGCCTCTCGGTGCCGGTGATCGAGGGCACGGGTCTGCCGCTCTCCTTTCGCGCCTGGGCGCCCGGCTGCCGGGAGGTCGAGGGCCCCTTCGGCGCCGTCGTGCCGGCGGAGGGCGACTGGCTCCAGCCAACCATCCTCATCGTTCCGCTGGTCGCCTTCGATGCCGCGGGCTATCGGCTCGGCTATGGCGGGGGGTTCTACGACCGGACGCTGGAGCGCCTGCGGGCCGCGGAGCCCGCGACCCGCGCCATAGGCTTTGCCTATGCAGCGCAGGAGCTTGCAGCCCTGCCGCTCGAGCCGACCGATCAGCGTCTCGACGCCGTCATTACCGAGGAGGGCCGGCGCGCCCCGCGTTGACCGGGCTGCCGCGCGGCGTTTGCGTACTGGAAACCGGCAAGGTTTCGTTCACCATTGCCGTGGCATAGGCAGGCGGAGCCGGCCGGTATGGCCGGGCAGCGTGCGCGGTGCCGGCAGCGGGCCAGAAGGGCAGGGCATGCGACTTCTCTTTCTCGGCGATATCGTAGGGCGCGCCGGGCGGCAGGCAGTGATCGACGCGCTCCCGACGCTCCGTCGTGAGCGCCGGCTCGATTTCGTCGCCGTGAACGCAGAGAACGCGGCCGCAGGCTTTGGGCTTACCCGCAGCATCGCGGATGAGCTCTTCGCCGCTGGCGCCGATGCCGTGACGCTCGGGGACCATGCCTTCGACCAGAAAGAGATGCTGCAGGCCATCGGTGGGGAGCCGCGTATCCTGCGCCCCCTCAACTATGCGAAACAGGCGCCGGGCCGAGGGGTCTCGATCTTCGAGGTCGCGCGCGGGCGCCGTGTCGCCGTCGCCGTGGTCCTCGGACGCGTCTTCATGAGCCGGCCCTATGACGATCCGTTCTCCGCGCTCGATGCCGCGCTCCGCGCCCACCCGCTGGCGCCCGGCGCCGGGGTGGATGCCGTGATCGTCGAGATCCATGCGGAGGCGACATCCGAGAAGATGGCCGTCGGCCATTGGTGCGATGGCAAGGCGAGCCTCGTGGTGGGCACCCACACCCATGTACCGACGGCGGACACCATGATCCTCGGCCGCGGCACGGCGTATCAGAGCGACGCGGGCATGTGCGGCGATTACGACAGCGTGATCGGCATGGAGAAGACCGAGCCGCTGAAGCGCTTCGTCACCGGCATGGGTTCGGGCCGCTTCGAGCCTGCACTGGGGCAGGCGACGGTTGCAGGCGTCGTCGTAGAGACGGACGATCGCACTGGCCTCGCGCGCCATGTCGAGGCCATCCGCCTCGGTGGCCGGCTCGGCGTCGCAGGGGCAGGGGTCCCCGCTCCGCCCGTCGGCGCAAGCGGGGAGGGCTGAGCGCGTGTGGGCCCCCTTGGCCGCCCTGGGGGCGGACTGGCCGGCCTACGCCACCATCGCCACCGTCCTCGCGATGTTCGCGCTCTTCGTCAGCGAGCGCTACCCGACCGAGGTGGTGGCGATCTTCGGGCTATCGCTCCTGATCGCGCTCGGCATCCTGCCGGTCGAGGCGATGCTGAGCGTCTTCGCCAACCCCGCGCCCGTGACCATCGCGGCGATGTTCATCCTGTCGGGCGCACTCGTGCGGACGGGCGCGCTCGATGCCTTTGCGCGCGTGATCTCCGCGAATGCGGAGAACCGGCCGCGGGGGGTCGTGGCGGGCTTCGCGGGGCTCACGGTCGGCGCCTCCGCCTTCATGAACAACACGCCCGTCGTCGTGATGCTGATCCCCGTCGCCGTGCGCACGGCCGCGCTGCTGCAGGTCTCCGCCAGCCAGGTGCTGATCCCGCTCTCCTACGCGGCGATCCTGGGCGGGATGTGCACGCTGATCGGCACGTCGACGAACCTGCTTGTCGACGGCGTGGCCCGCGCTCACGGCCTCGCGCCCTTCACGCTCTTCGAGGTGACGCCGCTTGCGCTCATCGTCGTCGCCGTCGGCCTTGTCTTCATAACCATCGCGGCCCCGCGCCTCCTGCCGCGGCGGGACGCGATGCTCGATTTTCTCAGCAATCGCAAGAAGCTGCGCTTCTTTACGGAGGTCGTGGTTCCGGAAGGGTCGAACCTCGTCGGCCGGCGTCTCGAGGATGTCGAGCATTTCAAGCGCGAGGACATGACGGTAATCGACGTGATCCGCGGGGACCTGTCGCTCCGGCGCGACATGGCCGCCGTTGTGCTGGCGGCGGGGGACCGGGTGGTGCTGCGCTCGGGCGTCAACGAGCTGCTCTCGCTCCGCGGCAATCGCGCGCTCAGCATGGTGGGCCAGCTCGACCCGATCGGCGCGAAGTCCACCGTTACGGTCGAGGCCCTGATCACGCCCGATTGCAAGCTCGTCGGCCGGCAGATCGGCGACATACGCTTCCGCCGGCGCTATGGCGTCTACCCGCTGGCAGTCCATCGACGGGCGGAGCGTGTGGGCAGCGTGCTGGACGAGGTGCGCATCCGGGTGGGTGACACGTTGCTCCTCGAAGGCGATCCAGACGATATCCGGCGGCTCTCCGTCGATCAGAACCTCGCCGATATCACGCAGCCGACGGAGCGGCCCTATCGGCGGGAGCGCGCACCCGTGGTGCTCGCCATCCTCGCATTCGTCGTCACCGGCGGCGCATTCGGGCTCATGCCGATCGCGGGCCTTGCGGTCATCGGCGTCGCCCTGGCGCTTGCCACCCGCTGCATCGATGCGGAGGAGGCGTTCGGGCTGGTGGACTGGCGGCTTCTCACGCTGATCTTTGCCATGCTGGGTGTCGGCGTTGCGCTCGAGCGGACAGGAGCGCTCGCTCTCATCGTCGCCGCGGTCGAGCCTTGGCTTATGGGATTGCCGCCCGCCATCGTGCTCTGGTTCGTCTTCCTGCTGGCCTCCGTCTCGACGGAGCTCGTCTCCAACAATGCCGTCGCCGTCGTCATGACGCCTGTCGCCATCGCCATCGCAACCGCGCTCGGGGCCGATCCGCGGCCCTTCGTCGTGGCGGTGATGGTTGCTGCGTCCGCCAGTTTCGCGACGCCCATCGGGTATCAGACGAATACGCTCGTCTACGCCGCGGGCGGCTATCGGTTCACCGACTACATGCGGCTCGGCGTGCCCATGAACCTCTTGGTCGGCATCCTAGCCTGCCTGCTGATCCCGTATTTCTGGCCGATGTGAGCGCGACAGCTGAACGGATCGTCGACGGCGTGGTGAGGGCCGGATCGGCCGACCCCGACCATTACTTGCCGTCGTTGAACATCTGGCCGGGGTCGCCGTAATAGGTGTAGCCCTTGCCAAAGGCTTCGTGCGAGCCGAGCCCGCCAGAATGGCTGCGGCGCCCAAACCGCCAGTCGTCGCGATGCCGCTCATGCTTGTGGTGCTTATAGCGCTTGCGCTCCCGAAACCACTGGTCCCGCGCGTGCCGGCGCGCTCGATCCCGCGCCTCGCGGCATTTCCTGTTGCAGACGAACTCGACCTCGGCGCCGCCGGAGAGCTGCGTCCCCGCAGGCGCGATCGTGCCCGCCGGCATTGCGGGCGCCAGCGGGGCGGTGAGGCAGAGCACGGCGAGTGCTGTATAGAGGAGGATGGGGCGCATCACTCGTCCTCCGCGATGCCGAAATCGGCGCGGATCTCCTGCCAGCTGTTGGCGAGTGCCGCGCAATCCATCTCAGCGGCCGGAAGGGACGCGCCATAGCCCGCGCCGGTGGCGAAGGCCCAGGCCATGTCGCTGCCGGTCTCCTTTAGGATGAGGTCGAAGATGAGATGCGCCTCCTCCTCGATCGCGTCGCGCATGTCCGCATCGTCGTGACAGGCGTAGGTGTTGCCGACGCTTAGGCCGAGCGCTTGGGTCCTCTCTCGCATCTCCTCACGAGGCCCGGGTGCCGCTTCGTCAGCCATCGCCGCCCCGGAGGACGCGACGCTCGGCAGCAGCAGGCTTGCCGTCAGGATCGCGGCGCAGCGCATGGTCATCGGCGGTCTCCTACTTGGGGGCGCGTGCCGACAAGCCTGCCAGAGCGCCGCGTCGCTGTCATTCGGGATGGCCACCGGAGTGTCGCGATGCCGCGCCGCTGCATCCGGCGTGGACGCCCGGGTCGCCATTGCGGAGAATGCACGCTTGAAGGCGAAGCCAGCCGAGGCACGGGCCCGATGACCGATACGGACACAAAGACGCGGGCGAAGGCGAGGCCCAAGGTCGAAAAGCCGAAGCTCTACAAGGTCATCCTGCTCAATGATGACTTCACGCCGCGCAACTTCGTCGTAAGCGTCCTGCAGGGCGTCTTCCGCATGACGGAGGGGGAGGCGCATGGCGTGATGCTGACGGCCCATCGCAAGGGCGCCTGTGTGGTCGCCGTTTTCACCAAGGACATCGCGGAGACGAAAGCGGAGCAGGCCACCCAGGCCGGACGGCGCGAGGGCTATCCCCTCACCTTCACTACCGAGCCCGAATAAAGAAAGGGCCCCGCGAGGGGCCCTTCGAAACCGTCGATCTGCGAGGGATCAGGCAGCGCGGCGCCGCATCAGGCCCAGACCTGCGAGACCGCCGGCGAGGAGCAGCACCGACGCCGGCACAGGCACTTCGCTGACGATTGTGCCCGAGGGGAAAGCCAGCCGAAGCGTGGCGCTCGTGAATTCACCCGTGCTGCTGCTGTAGTCGGCGTCCAACTCGAAATCGCCCGCGCCATCGAGATTGCCTGAGACGCTGCTCGAAAACAGCGAGCCCTGGATCGTAAGGCTGCCGACGAGATCGTCGTCGATGTTCACCGAGGACGCGACGAAAGAGGCATAGGACACATCGGTGACCTCTGCCGGACCACCATCGGGCGTGAAGCTGCCAGCGTCGATCGTGAAGCCGACGCCTGCTTGAGCGCCACCGCTGAGATTGAAGATGTCGCCGATGATGTCGTCGAGCGTGTCGAAGTTGTACGGAGTGCCGGAAAATGAGCCAAGGCCAGATTGCCCGGTGATGCCAGTAATCTCAATGCTGTCAGCGCTGTCCAGCGGGCCGCCCGCCGAACCAGGCGCAAACGCCAGGTTGACGTTCAGCGTGAGGATCGACGGATCGATGTACGCGGCATCCGCGTGCTTTGCGCCAAAAAGCGCAATCGCAGCAGCGGCGACGGAAAGGGTGAAACGGTTCATGATGCCCTCGCAAAGCTCATTCGTTGGAAATTTGGTCTCATACTCACCGGGGACGGTCAAAACGTTTCGTTAAGTAAGGCAGAGAATTCACATTGCGCTGCGGCGAAGGTGGACATTCTGACACGTCTGTCCAGTTTTGGAACAGCTTGGCTCGGGGGCTGGTGAAAGTTGAACTGCGGAAAGGCGATAGGTCATTCGAGGTTGTGACGATCGTCTCAGAATCGCTGCGCTGCGGCATCCCCGGAGGCACCAGGCGCGCGACCCCGGCCCGCCGGGCGCATCGCTTGCCGCCGCAGGGTGGCCCTCCTATAAGCCATCCCGCTCGCACTAATCTCTCTCTAGATGTGGAGGTCGCCCATGGCCGGGCATTCGAAATGGGCAAATATCCAGCACCGCAAGGGCCGCCAGGACGCGGCCCGCTCCAAGCTCTTCTCCAAGCTTGCTAAGGAGATCACGGTCGCCGCCAAGATGGGCGATCCGGATCCGGACAAGAACCCCCGCCTGCGCCTCGCGGTGAAGGAGGCGAAGTCGAACTCCGTTCCCAAGGACGTGATCGACCGCGCCATCAAGAAGAGCCTGGGCGGCGACGCGGAGAGCTACGACGAGATCCGCTACGAAGGGTACGGCCCGGGTGGCGTCGCGATGATCGTCGAGGTGATGACCGACAACCGCAACCGGACCGCGGGCAACGTCCGCTCCTATTTCGCCAAGAACGGCGGCAACATGGCCGAGACCGGCGCGGTCAGCTTCATGTTCGACCGCAAGGGCCAGATCCTCTATCCGGCGGAGGCCGGCAGCGCCGACGACATGCTGGAGGCCGCCATCATGGCAGGGGCAGAAGATGTGGAGAGCTCGGAGGAGGGCCACATCATCTGGACCGCGATGGACGATCTCAACGACGTCTCGACCGCGTTGGAGGAAGCGCTGGGGGAAGCTGACTCCACCAAGCTCGTCTGGAAACCACAGACGCTGACCGAGGTCGACGAGGACGCGGGGGCCACGCTCTTCAAGCTCATCGCGACACTGGAGGACGATGACGACGTGCAGAACGTGACCGCGAATTTCGACATGTCCGACGAGGTCATGGCGAAACTTTCGGCCTGAGGGAGCGCATCGGGATGACGCCGGGCAGTCGGGGGCAGGGCGCGTGGCGGTGACCGCGGCCGAGCGGCTGGCGGCGCTGGCGGGCGCCGGCCCGCAATGCTGCGTCTGGCTCGGGCTCGGCGATGCGACGGTGGCGGAGATCGCGGCGCGGTCCGGCTTTCGGCTTGGCGTCATCGATACGGAACACGGCGCCATTTCAAGCGCGGCGCTTCCCGACATGCTGCGCGCCCTTGCCCTTCACGGGGCTGCAGGGCTCGTCCGCGTCGGCGGCTTGCTTCCGGTGGAGGCGAAGCGCGCACTCGACTGCGGCGCAGCGGGGGTCCTCTTTCCGCAGATCGAGACGGTGGCCGAGGCGCGCGCTGCGGCAGCGGCGACGCGTCTGCCGCCTGAGGGGCGGCGGGGTACGGCGACGGGCGTGGTGCGTGCCGCAGGCTTCGGCCTCGGCGCGGACTACGCCGCGACCTGGAACGACCGGGTGCTGACCGGTGTGCAGATCGAGAGCCGCGCAGGTCTCGCGCAGGCCGACGAGATCGCCGCCGTCGACGGCATCCACATGCTCTTCTTCGGGCCTTACGACTATGCGCTCGACAGCGGGCTCGACCCGGCGCAGGACGGCGACCTGATCGAGGCGGCCTTCTCCGAAGTGCTGCGCGCCGCCGCCGCCGCGGGCAAGGTCGCCGGCGTCTTCCCCTGGCCCGGCGCCACGCCGTCCGCCCTCGCCGCGGCGGGCGCCTCCCTGATCTGCAGCGCAAGTGACGTAAGGCTCCTCGTCGATGGGTTCGGCGGGGCGGCCGCCGCGATCGGCGGCAATTCTGAGAAGGACGAGATGGAATGAGCAAGCCCGGGAGCCATCCCCTCGACCCCAGGGGCCTGATCAGGGAGGCGTACCGGATCGAGGATGTCTCGGCGGAGGATTGCCGTTCGATCTTCTTCGATTGGGCAATGGGGCTCGCCGCCGGGATCGATCCCGGCGAGGCGGCGGCGGTGCTGAAGGCGCATCATGCGGACGCCCCGGCGGACCATCCGATGACGCGGCTCCTCGACGAGGCGATGATCCAGGCGAGCACAGGCATGCGGCCGAGCGCACGGCGCCGTGCCCGGCGCAACGGGGATGCCTCGCACTCCTGATCGGCGCGGTCAGTCAGGGTCCGCCGGCAGCGTCTCGCCCGCAATATCCCGCATGAGAAAGGCTTCGAGCGTTGCGAGCGGCCAGTCATGAAGGCGCGAGAGCGCGGCGCCGATATGGAGCTTCGCATGCGCCGCCTCTAGCGTCATGAGGCCCGCAGGCACGGCACCTGCCTCGCGCAGCCAGTGCCCGGTGGCATAGGCCGCGCGGCCGGCAGGGCCAGCGGCGACCTGGCTCGCGGCGACGACGGGCGCGCCAGCCTCCCGCAGTCGGGCGATCGCTGCGGCGATCCGGGTTGCCGCGCGGGCGGGCAGGTTGCCCTCTCCGAAGCCTGCGACAATCAGCCCCGCGACGCCCGCGCCACCGCCGTCGGCCAGCGCCTCGAAGACCGCAGCCTGGTGTTCGGGCGCCTCCGGCATCGGGTGAAGGACAGGCACCGGACGGCGGCCGAGCGCTGGCGCAAGCGCGTCGAGGATTGTGCTCAGAGCCGTTGGCGCCGCGTCGGGGAGAGCCACGGGCTGGGCTGCGCCGTTGGGGCACAGGAATGCCGCATCCGCCTCCGTCTCGCCCTTCGTGACGCGCGCCCCGGGCAATTGGGCACCGGCGAAGACGACGGCGACGCCCGGTCCTGCCTCGCGCGCATGCGCCACGGCGTCAGAAAGGTTGCGGAGGGCGTCTGTGCCCGGCGCCACGGCGTCGCCGTCGAAGAGCGGTCGCTGCGAGCCGGTGACGACCACCGTGGCGGGCAGACGCGCCACCGGCCTGCCTGCGTTGTCGATCTCCGTCAGCAGGAATGACAGGGCCGCCGCGCTGGAGGCCAGCGTGTCCGTGCCGTGAAGGAGTACCACGCCCGTAGCCGAGCCTTCTTCGGCAGCGCGCAGCACCTCGTCTGCGAGGCGAAGCCAATCCGCCGGGCCCATATCGCTCGAATCGAGCGCAGGCTCGAGCCATTGCCAGTCGACCGGCCCCGTCGTCTCGGGTCGAGCCGCGAGCACTGGCGCAACCGAGAGGTCCCATCGAGCGCAAAACTCCTTGGCGGCAAGTGGCACAAGCGGCGTGCCTGCCGCACCGATCGTACCCCCAGCGTAGATCAGTCGCAGGGGCGGCTGCGAATTACTGTGTGGCAAGATCCAACCTCCGCGCTACGCTCAAAGCCACCGATGATAGGAAGGGAGATACATGATGAAGAAGCTTGTTCTGCCCATCGCCGCCGTTGCGGCCATCGCGTTTGCGGCTCCGGCGCTCGCCGCGGGCTGCTCCTACGGCACGAAGGCGCCGACGACCACTACCGAGAAGCCGGCAGAGCAGCCGAAATCGACCACGAGCTGATCGTGCTTGGGCCGGGCCGGCCCTGACGCCGGCCCGGCCACCCCCGGCTGCTCCTCAGCGAGCGAGCGCTTCCAGGATGCGTGCCCAGGCGCGCGCGCCTTTCTCGCTGCTCGCGACGTCGTATTTCTCGTTTGGCGAGTGCAGACGGTCGTCTTCGAGACCGAAGCCGATCAGCAGGCTGTCGAGCCCCAGCATCTTCTTGAACTGTCCGACCACGGGGATCGAGCCGCCGCATCCGATGAAGGCTGCCTCCTTGCTCCACTCCTCCGTCAGGGCCTGCTGCGCCTTCTGATAGATCGGGGCGTCGAAGGGCATCGAGATTGCGCCGCCCGCGCCATGCGACTTGAAGGTTATGCGGCAATCGGGGGGGATGTGCTCGGCCATGAAGCTGCGGAAGCTGTCCCGTATCTGCGCCGGATCCTGGTCGCCGACGAGGCGAAAGCTGATCTTGGCATGCGCCTCGGCCGGGATGACCGTCTTGAAGCCTGCGCCGGTGTAGCCGCCCCAGATGCCGTTGACCTCCGCCGTGGGGCGGGACCAGGTCTGTTCGAGGCAGGAATGCGCCTTCTCCCCGGCAGGCTCGCGAAGACCGATCTCGCCGAGGAAGCTCTCCGCCTGAAAGCCGAGGGAGGCCCACTGGCTGAGCACGCTCTGCGGCATGTCGGGCACGCCGTCATAGAAGCCGGGGATCTGCACGCGGCCCTGTGCGTCATGCAGGCGGGCGAGCGCCCGGGCGAGGATCGTGATCGGGTTCGCCGCCGCGCCGCCGTAGAAGCCCGAATGCAGGTCCCGGTCCGCGCCATGGACGGTGACCTCCTCGGTGACATTGCCACGGAGCATCGTCGTGATGGCGGGGGTGTGCCGGTCCCACATGCCCGTATCGCAGACGAGCGCGACCTCGGCCGAGCCCAGAAGGCTCGCGTGCTCCTCCAGGAACGGGGGCAGGGAGGCGCCGCCCGACTCCTCCTCCCCCTCGATCAGCACTGTGACTTTGCAGGGGAGCCGGCCCGACGCAGCCTTCCAGGCACGGCACGCCTCGAGGAACGTCATCACCTGGCCCTTGTCGTCCGATGAGCCGCGGGCGCGCACAAAGGATGTACCGTCCTCCCGCTCGATCAGCGTCGGCTGGAACGGGTCGGTCTCCCAAAGTTCGATCGGGTCCACCGGCTGTACGTCGTAATGGCCGTAGAAGAGAACGTGCGGCCCGTCGCTGTCGTGATCGGTCGCAAGCACGATGGGATGGCCTTGCGTCGCATGCGCCTCGGCCGCGAAACCCAGGCCGCGCAGATCCGCCACGAGCCAGGCCGCTGCGTCCCGACAGTTCTGCGCGAAGGCCGGATCGGTCGAGATGGAGGGAATGCGCAGGAGCTCGAAGAGCCGCTCACGCGCGGCAGCGCGATCCTTATCGAGCGTGTCGAGCGCCGCCTTCAGGGCGCCGTTGTCCATGCTGGCATCCATATCGTTTTCCCATTCCTTCCCAACAGCTTGGCCGATTTCGCCGCGAACGCTCGTGCCTCCTCGCAAGGCGCGCACCGTCGTCCGGCGGATCAGCGGGCAATCCAGCCCCCGCCAAGCACGCGGCCACCCTCCGGCGCATAGAACACGCATGCCTGGCCGGGTGCCACGCCTTCCTCGGCACCGAGTAGCGTGACGGAGGCGCCCCCGTCCGGCGCGTGGTGCAGGCGCGCCGGACGCGCAGGCCGTGTCGAACGCACCTTGACCGCGACTTCGTAGCCCCCCTCCGGCGCCGAAGCGAGCGGGCTGTCGCCGAGCCAGTTGACCTCCCGCAGCGTGACCTGCCGGGTGGCCAGCGCCGCCCGTGGACCGACGAACACGCGCCGCGCATCGGCATCGAGCCGCAGGACATGCAGCGGCTCGCCGCCCGTCTCCGCTCCACCGAGCCCCAGACCCTTTCGCTGGCCGATCGTGTAGTGGATCACGCCGCGATGGGTGCCGAGGACGCGGCCATCGAGGTGCACGATCTCGCCCGGCTCGGCGGCGCCCGGGCGCAGCTTCTCGATGACGGCGGCATAGTTGCCGTTCGGCACGAAGCAGATGTCCTGGCTATCCGGCTTGTCGGCGACGGGCAGGCCGTGCTTCGCCGCGAGCGCCCGGGTCTCCGCCTTGGAAGTGAGATGGCCGAGCGGGAAGCGCAGATAGCCGAGCTGTTCCGACGTCGTCGCGAACAGGAAGTAGCTCTGGTCCCGCGCAGGGTCGGCCGCGCGGTGAAGCTCCGGGCCGGCGGCGCCAACCCGGCGCTGCACATAGTGGCCTGTGGCAAGGCAGTCGGCCTCGAGTTCACGCGCGGTCTCGAGCAGGTCGCGGAACTTGACCCGCTCGTTGCAGCGCACGCAGGGGATCGGCGTTGCGCCGGCGAGATAGCTGTCGGCGAATTCGTCGATCACGCTCTCGCGGAACCGGCTCTCATAGTCGAGCACGTAATGCGGGAAGCCCATGGTCTCGGCCACGCGGCGCGCATCATGGATGTCCCGTCCCGCGCAGCAGGCGCCCTTCTTCGCGAGCGCCGCGCCGTGGTCGTAGAGCTGGAGCGTGATGCCGACGACGTCGTAGCCCTCGGCCGCCAGTTCGGCCGCCACCACCGAGCTATCGACACCGCCCGACATCGCGACGACGACCCGCGTCTCGCCCGGCGGCTTGGAGATCCCGAGGCTGTTGAGCGGCGACGCGGTGGGCCCCCGGGCCGCGTCCGTAACGCGCTGCATGGCCGGTCTTCCCTTTTTCATCGGCGTTTAAGCCCGGTCTTCTAATGTCGTCACAGGGCGAATTGAAGAGGAGGAGCGCGAAAGCTGTGAACGACACGTACTGCATCGGGCCGGACGGTGAGCGGATGACGCTCTCGGACCTGCCCTCGCCGGAGACCCGGAGATGGGTGCCGAGGCGCAAGGCAAAGGTCGTGGCGGCGGTGGAGGGGGGTCTTCTGAGCGAGGACGATGCCCGCCAGCGCTATCGGATCTCGGAGGAGGAATATGACCTCTGGCGATCCGCACTCAGCCGCCACGGCATGAGAGGGCTATGCGTGACCCATCTGGGCCGCACGCGCCGGGCGTCAGAATGACGCCCCACGGCCATGCTTTGATCACATTGCATCGACACTACTCACGCTGTAGGGAACAGTGCGGTGAGTGAGATGATTTTGAAGTGCTAACGTGTCGCATATCGTGAAGTTTCGGAAAAAAATTTTGGCTGCGATTAGCGTCTGGTAAGCTCTCGTTTACGCCATTAGGGTTAGCTAACAGTCGATGTAACGCTTTAGGTACACGGCGGAGTTGTTCGAATGCGCATCCTACTCATCGAGGACGACGAAAGCACGGCCGCCAGCATCGAGGCGATGCTACGCAAGGCGGATCTGAACGTCTATGTGACGGACAGTGGCGAGGAAGGGATCGAACTCGCTAAGCTCTACGACTATGACCTGATCCTTCTCGATCTGTCACTGCCGGACATCGACGGTCACGAGGTGCTTCGCAAGGTGCGGCTCGGCCGCGTCGAGACGCCCACGCTGATCCTGACCGGTGAGAACGGGATCGACGCAAAGCTCAAGAGCTTCGCGTCGGGCGCCGATGACTTTCTCACGAAGCCCTTCAATCGCGACGAGCTTGTCGCCCGCATCCATGCCATCGTACGCCGTTCCCGCGGTCATGCGCAGAGCGTGATCGAGACGGGCAAGATCAAGGTCAATCTCGACGCGAAGACGGTCGAAGCCGCGGGGCGGCCCGTGCATCTGACTGGCAAGGAGTACCAGATGCTGGAACTCCTCTCGCTCCGGAAGGGCTCGACGCTCACGAAGGAGATGTTTCTCAACCATCTCTATGGCGGCATGGATGAGCCGGAGGTGAAGATCATCGACGTCTTTATCTGCAAGCTGCGCAAGAAACTGGCATCGGCGACGGGCGGCGAGAACTACATCGAGACCGTCTGGGGCCGAGGCTATGTGCTGCGCGACCCGATGCCGGAAACCGAGCCCCTCAGCATCCCGGCTTGACCCCTCTTTTCTCTTCGGGGCCCGGTCCCGAGGGTTCGCACGCGGTCCATCCCTGTCTGCCGACCGCCGCTTCGGCCTTCCTCCGTGACCTGAGCCCATCTTCACGATAGCGTACAGGGTCTTTCGCACTTTGCCTGCGTCGGCGGCTCCTTTCGGAATAGCTGAGAGGAGCTGAGTATGGACGAGAACGGAGAGACGAAGCCGATGGGCCAAGTGATCCAGATCGACGAGGCGCGGATCAAAGATCACCTGGGCGAGATGGTGCGAGGCACCGTCGAGGAAGCGCTGAACGCAAT
>JBCCDG010000043.1:0-29961 GCA_039030915.1 Pseudomonadota bacterium
CGGATCACCACCGCTCTCGCCAACGGGAGAAGCCTCGATGAGCGATGCGGGCGGCGTCGCTCGGGCTCTGCCCGGCGGGTCGATGGGCCCGGTAGGAGACAAGCTTCCCTAGGATCTCATATCCGATATCCGCCGTCGCGGGGCGCTGCGCCTCGCCCTCCGCTCCGCTGGAGCAATTGGGGCGGGCGCATTGCTGCGTCCTGGCGCGGGGCGGGCTGGCACGGTGTTCAGCGATTTCGGCGTGGCGATCCGGGGGCTGATCGGGTGGCGTTCTTCACCGAGGGCGATGCGGTCGAAGGGCTCGACCGGTATCGGCTGGAATGGCGGGCGCGACCTGGCTGATCGCGGCGGACAAGCTCTACCTCAACTACAACCACGGCACCGTGCGGCGCTTCCTCCGGGACGTGCCGGGCAACATCGTCAAGGCGGATCGGGCCCGGCGCGCCCAGTACGGCTGAGCCGCGCTTCAGGGTCGAGTCTCGTCTTCGGCGGTCAAGGTCGCTGACTACGAGACGCCCGTCGCGTGGTTTCCAGCCTGTCAATATCTTGCGTGTATGTGCGTGCTCTGGCACATATGATGTATGTTGGACGATCAAGCTCTCCTGGGTGTCGTGCATTCCGCCACCGGCCGCCGCTGGACCGGACCGGACCCCGAGACCGCGCGCCGCGCCCTCGCCATCGCACAGGGCGCGGATGTGCCGGAGATCGTTGCCTGCGTGCTCGCTGCGCGCGGCATCGGGGTCGATGAGGCGGAGGGCTATCTTTCCCCAACGTTGAAGGCGCTGATGCCGGATCCGTCCTGCCTTGCCGGGCTCGATATCGCCGCCGAGCGGCTGGCCCGCGCGGCGATGGCGGGCGAGCGCATCGCGGTCTTCGGAGATTACGATGTCGATGGCGCGGCGGCGTCGGCGATGCTTCATGACTGGCTCGCACCCTTCGGCATCGTGCCCACCGTCCACATCCCGGACCGCATCGCCGAGGGCTATGGGCCGAATGTGCCCGCGATGGAGCGGCTCGGCCGCGCCCATGACCTCGTCCTCTGTGTCGATTGCGGCACGGCCACGTCTGGCCCGATCGCCGCGGCCATGGCGGGCGGGGCGGAGGTGATCGTCGCCGACCACCATCTTGCGCCCGAGATCCTGCCGCCGGCCCTCGCCATCGTGAACCCGAACCGCGCGGATTGCCCCTCGGGCCTCGGTCAGCTTTGCGCGGCGGGCGTCGTGTTCCTGCTGCTCGTCGGCGCCAACCGCGCGGTTCGGGCGGCCGGCGGCAAGGCGCCGGATCTGATGGGTGCGCTAGACCTCGTGGCGGTGGCGACGGTGGCCGATGTGGCTCCGCTGACGGGGCTCAACCGTGCGTTCGTGCGCCAGGGGCTGAAGGTCATGGCCTCCCGCCAGCGCGCAGGGCTGGCGGCGCTGGCCGATGCGGCCGGGCTTTCGGCACCGCCACGCTCGGGCGATCTGGGCTTCGTGATCGGGCCGCGGCTCAACGCGGGCGGGCGCGTCGGGGAGGCGTCGCTGAGCGTGCGCCTGCTGACCGCGCCGGATCACGCCGCCGCCGCGCCGCTCGCCGCCCGGCTCGAGGAGCTGAACCGCGACCGTCGGCGCATCGAGGCGGAGGTACTGGAGGCCGCAATCGGCGCCGCGGAGGCGCGGCTGGAGGCTGCGCGCGATGCTGGCAGGGACCCGGCGCTGGCCTGGGCCGCGGGCGAGGGCTGGCACCCTGGCGTCGTCGGCATTGTCGCGAGCCGGCTCAAGGAGCGCTTCGGCTGCCCGGCCGTGGTCATCGGTCTCGACGCCGAGATCGGGCTCGGCAAGGGCTCTGGCCGCTCGGTGCCGGGGGTCGATCTCGGCTCGGCCGTTGCCGCCCTCTCGGCACAGGGGCTCCTCGAAGCCGGGGGCGGGCATGCGATGGCCGCTGGGCTCACGGTCCGCGGCGATGCGCTCGACGAGGCGATGGCTGCGCTCGACGCCCGGCTCGCGGTCGAGGGCGCGGTGTCGCCCGGGCCGCGGGCGCTCGGCATCGACGGGCTGGTGGCGCCTGCAGGGGCGACGCCCGAGCTCGTGACGATGCTCGAGGCTGCGGGCCCCTTTGGCCAGGCGAGCCCGCCGCCGCGGCTGGCGCTGGCCGGCGTGCGCCCGACGGGCGTCAGGGTCAGCGAGAGGGGGCATGTCTCGCTTCGCCTCGCGGATGCGTCGGGCGGGCCTGCGCTCTCGGCCATCGCCTTCGGTGCCGCGGAGAACGGGCTTGGCCGGCTCCTTCTCGACGCGGCCGGGGCGGGGCGGACGATACACGCGGCAGGCAGGCTGGAGATCGACGACTGGGGCGGGCGGCGGCGCGCGAAGCTCCGCCTCGAGGACGCGGCAGAGCCGGGCTGAAGCCTCTGCCCGCGCCGCCATTATTCCCGTCGCGCCCCTTGCGGCGCCGCACCGATTTCGCTATCTGCCTCCTCCACGGCCGGAGCACCCTTCGTCTAGCGGTCTAGGACGCCGCCCTCTCACGGCGGAAACACGGGTTCGAGTCCCGTAGGGTGTACCAGCGGTGGCAGCGCTCCGAACAAGCACGCGGGCCGTGCGCGTCGGGGGGCAGGCGAAGCGCCCTTCGTCTAGCGGTCTAGGACGCCGCCCTTTCACGGCGGAAACACGGGTTCGAGTCCCGTAGGGCGTACCACTCTCTCTCCTGCGATGCCGGTCTTGCGCCGGGCCTTCGGGCTCCGGCATTGGGCCGTCGTCATCATACGCGGGGCATGCCGCGGGGCGTCGGTCAGCGGCGCCAGAAGAGAGGCGTGAAGAGCACCAGCACGCTCAGGAACTCGAGCCGGCCTAGCAGCATTCCGAGCGAGAGGAGCCATTTCGCAGTGTCCGGCAGGCCGGAGAAGTTTCCTTCCGGCCCGATCTGCTGGCCGAGCCCCGGCCCAAGATTGCAGAGCGCCGCGACCGCGGCAGAGACGGCTGTGAGGAACGGCAAGCCGAGAAGCGAGAGCAGGATCGACCAGATCAGGAGGCAGGAGAAGAAGACGAAGAAGAAGCCCATGATCGAGCTGATCACCTCCGGCTCCACCGTCCGCCCCGCATAGCGCAGGAGATAGACCGTGCGCGGGCTGTGGATCCGGCGCACCTGCATCGCGAGCGCGGCCAGCAGCACCTCGTAGCGGAATACCTTGGCGGAGCATGACGTGCTGCCCGTGCAGCCTCCCACCATCGCCAGCACGAAGAGGATCGCCACCGCCACGCCGCCCCAGCGGTCATAGGGGTCGGACGCATAGCCCGTGCCGGTCATGACCGAGACGGCGTTGAAGAGCGCCTCGCGGATCGCATCGAGCGGGCCGTGAAGATCGCGGAGCACGAGCACGGCGGCCAGCGCGAGGCCGACACTTCCGACGATCCAGAGAAAGGTCTGGATCTGCGGGTCCTGCATCAGCGGCTCCGCCCGTCCGCGCGCCAGCTGAATGAACCGGATAAAGGGCATCGCGGCCAGGCACATGAAGACCACGGCCACCCAGTGCGCCGCGGGCGGCATGTCCGCGAAGCTGGTGTCGTAATTGCCCATGCCCCCGGTGGAGACGGTCGTCATCGAGTGGACCAGAGCGTCGAAGGGGCTGAGCCCGGCGGCGTTGTAGGAGATCATGCAGGCGACGGTCAGGGTCACATAGATGCCAGCGAGCGAGCTCGCGATCTCGGTCGCGCGCGGCAGGATGTCGCCTGAGAGATCGAAGCTTTCCGAACGGAAGAACTGCATCCCCCCGATGCGCAGGGCGGGCAGGAAGACGATAGCGACGACGATGATGCCGACGCCGCCGAACCACTGCATCATCCCGCGCCAGAGCAGCATCCCCTCCGGCGCCTGTTCGAGCCCGGAGAAGACGGTGGCGCCCGTCGTCGTCATGCCCGACATCGCCTCGAAATAGGCATCCGTGACCGTGGCGCCGGGCGCTCCGATCACGAAGGGCAGCGCGCCGAAAAGCGGCAGGGCCGCCCAGACGAGCGTGGTGAGCAGAAAGGCCTGGCGCCGGTTGAGCCCGCGCCGGGCGGCCCGCCTGTCGCGCGTTGCGGCCATCAGCACCATGCCCGCGGCCCAGGATAGCGCGGCCGAGAGCGCCATGCCTCGCCAGTTCTCGTCCCCCGCATAGAAGTCGAAGGCCGCCGGGATGAGCATGGTCATCCCCAGCAGCGCCCACAGGCGGCCGATGATGAAGCCGACGGGCCGGAAGTCGTCCACGGTGGCCGCGCTCAGAAGGGCACGTCGTCGGCCCCGCCGGCCGCGGTGGTGGAGGGCGAGGCGGGCGGCGCCTCGGTGACATAGGACGCGACGACCTTCTTGGTTCCCGCCTTCTCGAAGGTGACCGTCAGCTTGTCCCCCTCGATACCGGTGATCGCGCCGTAGCCGAATTTCTGGTGGAAGACGCGAGTGCCTTCCTCGAAGCGGCTCTCGGCTGCCGCATCGACCACCAGGTTGCGCGCCTCGCGCGGCTGGCCCATGCCGTAGGTGCCCCGCCGGGCCGCCATGCGCCGCCAGCCGGGGGAGTTGTAGGCGTCCGCGTCGACCGCCTTCGCCTCGAGCGCCGAGCCCGAGAGGGGGCCACTATGGAGCCCGGCACCCGGCGCTGCACCGCCGAAACTGCCGCCGTGCAGGCCCGGTGGCGTCAGAACCTCCACATGGTCCTCCGGCAGCTCGTCGATAAAGCGGGCCGGGAGGGACGACTGCCAGCGGCCGTACATATGCCGGTTGGCGGCGAAGGAGATGGTGAGAAACCGCTCGGCCCGGGTGACGCCGACATAGGCGAGGCGGCGTTCCTCCTCGAGCCCCGCGACCCCGCTCTCGTCCATAGCGCGCTGGGAGGGGAAGAGCCCATCCTCCCAACCCGGCAGGAAGACGGCGGGGAACTCCAGCCCCTTAGCGGCGTGGAGCGTCATGATCGAGACCTTGGGCGACGCCTCCTCGGTTTCATTGTCCATGACAAGCTGCACATGTTCGAGAAAGCCCTGCAGGTTCTCGAACTCCTCCAGCGCCTGGATCAGCTCCTTGAGGTTTTCGAGCCGGCCGGGCGCGTCGGGCGATTTGTCCGCCTGCCACATCGCCGTGTAGCCGCTTTCGTCGAGGATACGCTCGGCGAGCTCCAGATGGGAGATGCGCTGCACGCCCTCGCCGGTGCTGATCACGCCGGCGGTCATCGGGTGCCAATCGTCGAACTGGGCGGTGAGGCGCGCCATCTCCTTGCGCGCCTTGGGGCTCACGCCGTCCACGTGACCCTGCCCGGCGGCGCGTGCCGCCTCGAAGAGCGTGACGCCATGGTCGCGCGCATAGCGCTGCATCGCCTGCGCCGCCTTCTCGCCCACGCCGCGCTTGGGCGTGTTCATGATGCGCTCGAAGGCGAGACCGTCATCCGGCGAGACGGCGACGCGGAAATAGGCCATCGCGTCGCGGATCTCCATGCGCTCGTAGAAGCGCGGGCCGCCGATCACGCGGTAGGGCAAGCCGATCGCCAGGAAACGATCCTCGAAGGCGCGCATCTGAAACGAGGCGCGGACCAGGATGGCGACATCGTCGAGGCTGACGGGATCGTGCCCGCGCGTGCCGCCCTGCAACGCCTCGATCTCCTCGCCGACCCAGCGCGCCTCCTCGTCCCCATCCCAATGGCCGATGAGGCGGACCTTCTCGCCCTCGTCCCCATCGGTCCAGAGCGTCTTGCCGAGGCGGCCCTGATTGGCGGCGATGAGGCCGGAGGCGGCGGCGAGGATATGCGAGGTGGAGCGATAGTTCTGCTCGAGCCGGATGACCTTCGCGCCCGGGAAATCCTTCTCGAAGCGCAGGATGTTGCCCACCTCCGCACCCCGCCAGCCGTAGATCGACTGGTCGTCATCGCCGACGCAGCAAATGTTGCGATGCTCGGCCGCAAGGAGGCGCAGCCACAGATACTGCGCGACGTTCGTATCCTGGTACTCGTCGACCAGGATATAGCGGAAGCGGCGCTGGTACTCCGCAAGGATGTCGCCGTGCTCCTGGAAGATCTTCACGACGTGGCAGAGGAGGTCGCCGAAATCGGCGGCGTTAAGCACCTTCAGCCGGTCCTGGTAGGCAAAGTAGAGTTCCTGCCCGCGATTGTTGGCGAAGCCGCGCTCGTCCGCAGGCACCTTCTCGGGCGCGATGGCGCGGTTCTTCCACCGGTCCAGCATCGAGGCGAACTGCCGCGCGGGCCAGCGCTTGTCGTCGATCCCCTCGGCCTGGAGGATCTGCTTGATGAGGCGGAGCTGATCGTCCGTATCGAGGATCGTGAAGCTGGATTTGAGCCCAACCAGCTCCGCATGCCGGCGCAAGATCTTGACGCTGATCGAGTGGAACGTGCCGAGCCAAGGCATCCCCTCCGCCGCCTGGCCCAACAGCGCGCCGGTGCGGTTGCGCATCTCCCGCGCCGCCTTGTTGGTGAAGGTGACGGCGAGGACCTGGCTGGGCCAGGCCCGGCGAGTGTTGATGATATGCGCAAGACGCGTGGTGAGCGCGCGGGTCTTGCCCGTACCCGCTCCGGCGAGCATCAGCACCGGGCCGTCCAGCGTCTCCACCGCGTCGCGCTGGGGCGGGTTCAGCCCGTCGAGGTAGGGCGCGGGCTCGCGCGTGGCTGCGAGGGATGCGGCGGCGGCGCGCTGCGACAGGGTCATGCCCGCGCTCGGCGCATCCACCCGCCCCTCCACACGCCCTGCGGCGTCGAAGGCCTCGAAGTCGTCCATATCGTCATGCATCGACCGGTTCATACGCGCGACCTTAGCCCGAACGGCAGCGGACGGAAACCATTCGTTCGCCTCTTGTTCGCTGCCATTTCAGGAAAGCCGTCACGATGTCACAGGGCACCGGGCGGGCTTCCGATGCGTCGGCCCGCACATAGATCTCCCCTCGACACAGATATGACCGTGCCCCGCCCTTGCCGGCGGCGTTTTGCGGTGCACGTACCGGTATGAAACCAAAGTCAGAGGAAAGCGACCATGTTCTTCGGGTTCAAAAAGGCCGAGATGGTCACGCCCGAGAAGGCCCTTCCGGGCCGGGGCGAGCCGGTTCCCACGGCCGAGACGCATTTCGTGAAGGGCGCGCCGCTCAAAGGGCCGTATCCGGAGGGCGCCGAGCATGCCGTCTTCGCTCTCGGCTGCTTCTGGGGGGCGGAGCGGATCTTCTGGAAGCTGCCGGGCGTGATCGTGACCTATGTCGGCTATGCCGGCGGGTTCACGCCCAACCCCACCTATCGCGAGGTCTGCTCGGGCGAGACGGGGCACTCCGAGATCGTGGGCGTCGTCTTCGATCCCGCGCGCATCTCCTACGAGGAACTGCTCAAGGTCTTCTGGGAGAACCACGACCCGACGCAGGGCATGCGCCAGGGCAACGATGTGGGCACGCAGTATCGAAGCGCGATCTTCACGTTTACGGAGACGCAGGAGGAGATCGCGGCCGCCTCGAAGGAAGCCTTCGAGAAGGCCCTCAAGTCCCGTGGCTTCGGCCGGATCACGACGGAGATCGTGCCGGCCGATGCGGTCTTCTTCGCCGAGGACTATCATCAGCAGTATCTCGCCAAAAACCCGGGCGGCTATTGCGGCATCGGCGGCACGGGCGTGAGCTGTCCGGTGGGCGTGGGCGCCTGACGCGGGCGTCGCGCATCACGCGGCGGCACGGCTACGATCACGAAGTTTCGTGACCGCGCCGTAGGGCGTTGCGCTAGCCTCCCGGCGAAGCAGTCGGGAGGGTTCGATGACACAGGCCGACAAGGCGGCGGCCTTTGCCGCGCTCCAAGTGAAGGGCAACCCGTTCGTCCTCTTCAACATCTGGGACGCGGGCAGCGCGGCGGCAGTGGTAACGGTTGGGGCGCCAGCGGTCGCCACCGGGTCTTGGTCTGTCGCCGGGGCGCAAGGCTATGCCGATGGCGAGGCGATTCCGCGCGACTTCCTGCTCCATCTGGCATCGCGCATCGCTGAGACGGTCGATGTGCCGCTGACGGTGGATTTCGAGGGCGGTTACGCGGTCGAGCCGGAGCCGCTGGCCGAGAACATTCGCGCGTTGATCGCATCGGGGGCGGTCGGCCTCAACTTCGAGGACCAGGTGGTGGGCGGCGAGGGGCTCCACGCCATCGAGGCGCAGGCCGCACGCATCCGCGCAATCGGCAAGGCGGCGGAGGAGGCGGGGGTCGCGCTCTTTATCAACGCGCGTACCGACCTCTTCCTCAAGGAACGCGACCCGGCGGCGCATGCCGGCCTGATGGCGGCGGCGATCGAGCGAGCGGCGGCCTATGCGGAGGCGGGGGCCAGCGGGTTCTTCGCGCCGGCCCTCGTCACGCCCGATCTGATCGGGCAGCTCTGCGGGGCCGTGGCCCTGCCCGTCAACATCATGGCGCTTCCCGGCGCGCCGGACCGCGCGGCGCTCGCCGATCTTGGCGTCGCGCGCATCAGCCACGGCCCGGGCCCCTGGCGGGCGATGCAGAAGTGGCTTGCCGACGCAGCGGCCGCGGCTATGCGTTAAAACGTCACCCAAGTTGCCGGCGCGACGGGAGATGGTGGGGCCGGCATTGCCCCGCCGGCGGGCGCGCAGACCGAGGATGTCGCTCGTTTCGGTGGGTGTCGCCTGCCCGATGGCCCGCCATGCCGTCCTGTCCCGCCCTTCCGTCTCAGCGGTAGGCCTGTTCGGGCAGCGGTGAAGCCTCGCCGATCCCGCTTGCCTCTGCCGTTCGGTAGGGCGAAGGAGCGGCTCGGTATCGGAGGAGGCTGGCGATGACGACATGGACCGCGCTGACGACATTGCCGGACGAGGCCGCGGCCCAGGCGCTCGCCGGCCAGATGGAGGAGCTACTCGACCCGACGCCCACCGGTATCGGTTGCTTTGAGATCGAGGACGGCTCCGGGCGCTGGGAGGTGGGCGGCTATTTCACCGAAGCGCCGGACGAGGCGGGCCTTGCGGTGCTGGCAGCCATGAACGGCGCGCGACCCTTTGCCGTCTCCAAGCTCGCGGATCGTGACTGGGTGGCGCAGGTACGGCGCGAGCTGCATCCGATCGAGACGGGGCGCTTCGTCGTGCACGGCGCGCATGACGCGCACAAGGTGGGGCCGAATGTCCATGCGCTCGTGATCGAGGCGGCAATGGCCTTTGGTACGGGCCATCACGCGACCACCCAGGGCTGTCTCTGGCTGATCGACCGTCTGGCGCGGGAGGGATGGCGGCCCCGGCGCGTCGCGGATATCGGCTGCGGCACAGGCGTGCTGGCGATGGCGGCGGCGAGCGTCTGGCGGATGCCGGCCATGGCCTCCGACATCGACCCCGTCGCGAGCGCGACCGCGCGCGCGAACGCGGCTGCCAATGGGCTCGGTGGGCAGGTAAGGGCGCTGACGGCGCCAGGGTTCCGGCACGAGCGGCTGCGCTGTGAGGCGCCCTATGACCTCGTGCTCGCCAATATCCTCGCAGCCCCCCTCAAGCGCCTTGCGCCGGATATCCGCCGGCATCTGGCGCCAGGCGGCCGGGCGATCCTCTCGGGTCTTCTCAGCGTGCAGGCCCCAGGGGTTGTGGCGGTCTACCGCGCGCACGGCTTCTCGCCCGTTGCCCGGCGGCGCATCGGCGAATGGACGAGCCTGCTTCTCGAAAAACGTTGAGAGGCAATGAGAAGCGCCGCCTCCCCGCAGGAAGGCGGCGCCGATGCGATGCTGCCCTTGCCGCTCCGGGGAGCGGTGCGGACGCGTCAGAGGCGGCCGTTGGCGATGTCCTCGACATCGCCGAGCGTGAGGCCGATATCCTCGAGCTGATTGGGCGAGAGGGCGCGCAGCGCCGTGACGGTGCGCCGGCGCGCTGCGTAGTCGGCGACCGTCTCGCGGATGGTCTCGAAGGCCGCGATGACGCGGTGGACGGTGATGGCGCCGAAGGGCAGCGTCTGCGTGGTCGTGAACGTGGTCATGGCTTAACTCCAGTCTTGGCAGCTTCGGCGTTGGGCGGCATGGCCGCTCTCTCCCGATCCATGTGGAGTGCACAAGTAGTGAGCACAAATGATCTAAGTGCATGCCCCGATTGCCCTTTCTGCATGGCTCCGCTGGAGCTCGGGAGCGACGCTGCACGGTCTGTCTGCGACATTCGCGTCGCATTTCGCGTTTGCGTCGTTCCCGTTTCGTGCTAGGGCTGAAGTATCTGTGTAGCCGCCGGGCAACGGCGCGTACCGGAAGGGGACAGGGATGCGCGTGATCGGGTTCGACCCGGGCCTTGCCCGTACCGGCTGGGGCGTCGTGGAGATCGAGGGGAGCCGGCTTATCCATGTGGCCAACGGCACCTGCAGTTCGGGCACGGGTAATCTCGCCGAGCGGCTCTGCCGGCTCTACCGGGCCCTGACACTTGTCGTCGCGGAGATGCGGCCGGATACGGCGGCGGTCGAGCACACCTTCGTCAACAAGGACGCCGCCGGCACCCTCAAGCTGGGCCAGGCGCGGGCCATGGCGCTGCTCGCACCGGCGGAGGCGGGGCTCGAGGTGGCGGAGTACGCGCCCAATGCGGTCAAGAAGGCGGTCGTGGGCGTCGGGCACGCGCAGAAGGAGCAGATCGGCCATATGGTCCGCCGCCTCCTGCCGGGCGCTGCGATCGACGGTGCCGATGCGGCCGATGCACTGGCGGTTGCCATCTGCCATGCCTGGGCCGCCGGCAGCCAAGCGCGCCGGCTGGCCGCGCTGGCCCGCGCGCGATGATCGGCAAGCTCTCGGGCCGCATCGACTATGTGGCCGAGGACCACGCGCTGATCGAGGCCGGTGGGGTCGGCTATGTGGTGCATTGCGCGCCGGCGACGCTGGCGCGGCTGGCGCCGGGCGAGGCGGCGGCGCTCTATACAGATCTCGTGGTGCGCGAGGATCTGATGCAGCTCTATGGCTTCGCGACGCTGGCGGAGCGGGACTGGCACAAGCTCCTCTGCTCGGTGCAGGGCGTGGGCGCGCGCGTCTCGCTCGCCATTCTGGGCGCGTTGGGGCCCGATGGGGTGGGAAGGGCGCTTGCGCTCGAGGACGCGGCCTCGGTCCGCCGCGCACCCGGCGTCGGCCCCAAGCTCGCGGCTCGCATCGTTAACGAGCTCAAGGGCAAGGCGCCGGAGCCGACACTGCGGCGGGCTGCGGATCAGGCGCCGGCTGTGGCGGATGTCGAGATGCAGGGTGCGCCGCCTCCCTCAAGCGCGGTGTCCGCGGATGCCGCGCTCGACAGAGACCGTGCCGCCGCGGAGGCCGATGCGGTGTCCGCTCTCGTCAATCTCGGCTACGACAAGGCCGAGGCGTTGCGCGCCGTGATGGGCGCGAGCGCCCCGGGCGACGTGGCGGAGACGTCCGCGCTCATCCGCCGGGCGCTGAAGGCGCTCGCGCCGCAGGCCTGAGGAGAGCGCCATGGTCGAGACGTTGCCCGACGCCGCCGAGCCCGCGCTTCGCGAGCCAAAGCAGGATGGGGACGCGGCGGGCCGCGCGCTCCGCCCCGAGCGGCTGGAGGACTTCACGGGCCAGCCCGCGGCGCGTGCCAATCTCGCCGTCTTTATCGAGGCGGCCCGCCGGCGCGGCATGGCGATGGATCACCTGTTGCTCTACGGGCCCCCGGGGCTCGGCAAGACGACGCTTGCCCAGATCGTCGCGCGCGAGCTGGGCGTGAACTTCCGCATGACCTCCGGTCCCGTGCTGGCGAAGCCCGGGGACCTTGCCGCGGTGCTGACGAATCTCGAGGCGCGCGATGTCCTCTTCATCGACGAGATCCATCGCCTTTCGCCCGTGGTCGAGGAGATTCTCTATCCTGCGCTCGAGGACTTCGAACTCGACCTTGTGATCGGGGAGGGGCCGGCCGCCCGCACAGTGCGGATCGACCTTCAGCCCTTCACCCTGATCGGCGCAACGACGCGGCTCGGCCTCCTGACCACCCCGCTCCGCGACCGTTTCGGCATCCCGACGCGCCTCGAATTCTACAGCCACGAGGACCTTGCCCTGATCGTCGGCCGGGCCGCGGGGCTGATGGGGCTGGAGGCGGCTGCGGACGGCATCTTCGAGATCGCCCGGCGTGCCCGTGGGACGCCGCGGATCGCGGGTCGGCTGCTCCGGCGCGTCGCCGATTTCGCGCTGGTCGAGACCGAGGGGCGGCTGACCCGGCCCTTGGCGGATCGCGCACTGGCGAGGCTCGGCGTCGACGGCCTCGGCCTCGACGGTGCGGATCGGCGCTATCTCTCCGCGATGGCGGAGCATTATGGCGGCGGGCCTGTGGGCGTCGAGACGTTGGCGGCCGTGCTTTCCGAGGCGCGTGACGCCATCGAGGAGGTGATCGAGCCTTTCCTGATGCAGGCCGGCCTCGTCGCCCGCACGCCGCGTGGCCGCGTGCTGACCGACGCGGCATTCCGGCATCTGGGGCTCGAGGCGCCGAAGCGGGACGGTCAGGCCAGTCTCTTCGAGGGCTGACCGAGATTGCCGTATGCGCCGATGCATCGGCTTGCCCGTACGCAACCTGCTGCCGTAACCTGCGTTTTCGACACAGTGTCCAGTCTACCGCTGCCGCGAGAGGTCCCAGCGTCACGGCGAAGCGTCCCCCGGCCCCGCCCCATCCGGCCCCGCAAAGAGATAACAACAACATGTCGCGCCCCGGCTTCCTCGACAGCATGACCGCTGAAACCCGCCGCACCCTGCTCGCCCGCGGTACCCGCAAGGTCTACGAGAAGGACGCGATCATCTTCGAGCAGGGCCTGGCCGGTGGCTCTATGCTGGTGATCGAGACGGGGCGGGTCGAGATCACCTCGATCATGGAGAGCGGGCGGAGCGTTCTTCTCGGCCATCTCGGGCCCGGCGATCTGGTGGGCGAGCTCACGCTTCTCGACCGCAGCCCGCGTTCGGCCACCGTCACCGCGGTGCGGCCCGTAACGGGCGTGCTCCTCACCTTCGAGGACATGGAGGGCTTCCTGCTCGAACATCCGAGCGCGATGTTCGGCATCTTGATCGACCTGTCCTCGAAATTGCGCGCGGCCAACGCGCTGGCCGAGACGCGCGCGCTCGACGACGGCTCGGCGCGGCTGGCTGGCTGTCTGATCGGGCTCGTCGAGCGCTGGGGCAAGGAGATCGCGCCGGGGGCGATGCGGATCGAGGAGACCTTCTCGCAGTCGATTCTCGGCCAGATGGCGCAGCTTTCCCGCGAAAACGTCAATCGCCGCATCCGCGCCTGGTCGAAGGAGGGCGTGCTGGGCAGCGAGGGCAACAAGATCGTCGTCAAGGACGCAGATGCGCTGCGCAGGATCGCCGAAGCAACGCGGGAGGGTTGAGGTGTTAGGATGCCCAGACGGAGCAAGGGCGCGCGCCTGGTCCCCCACCCGGAGCCGGCGCGCGCCATCCGGCCCACCAGCCGGGAAGGGACGTTCCCGATCGCTGGGCCATTTCTGGCTGCGACCCCCGCGACCGCAGCCATGAACGTGAGATAGCGAGCGACCGTGCGAGACGTTGTGTTGGGCGGCACAAGGCCGTGCGGTTTGTGAGAAGCGCTCCCTAAACGACGATCTGCGCGGTGAAACCGGTCGACAGCGCCAAGGCGGCTTTCGCCACCCGGCGGCGCCGGTCCGGTGCGTTGAGCGTTCCTGCGGTATGGATTTGCTGGCCCGGGAGGCGTCCCCCGTCGGTCGCCATGCCTCCCGGGCCCTGTGAGGCGGCGACCCCACATCACCGCCTCACCACCATTACGTTGGGCGAGGTGCGTTCCGTCCCTGTGCCGGTGGTCACAGTTCGGCGCGCTTTGCCGCTGGAACTTGGTCTGGCGTCGAGGAAACGGGCGCGTTAGCGAGGGGCCCGCTATGGGTGGGAGGAAGAGCGAGATGCAGGATGGCACCCTGCCAGCGGCGATGGCTGCGCCGGACGAGATGGCGATCCGCGGCTATTTCACGCGTGCCGACGGCCGCTTCCGCTTCGCACGCTGGGGCCGTCCGATCGTCCCTGCCTTTTTCGGGCTCGACGGCGAGGCCGAGCGTCTTTGGCGCGAGGCGCTGAGGGCAGGTGCGTCCATCGGCGGGCTCGCGGTCGAAGAGGAAGATCCCGAGCTCGGCGTCAACTTCCTCGTCTTCAATGTCGCGGTCTGGAGCGAGCTGCGCGGCGTGCCCGGCATGGACCGGCTAGTGCCGGATATCGAGCGTCTGCTTGGCGTGCTCGAGGCAACGGGCGCGAACCAGTACCGTATTTTCGGCTTCGCGCCCGGCGAGACCTCGCAGGCGCCCGGTGCCGTTCGGATCGCGATCACGCTGTTGCGGCGCGACACAAGCTTCGCGCGCTTCTCCGAGCGCTCGCTTGCGCTCGGCCAGGTCGTGCAGGGGCTCCTGCTCTGGTCCGACCATGCCTTCACGCGGGAGAGTCCGGTGGCCGTTATCGAGGGGATCGGCCGCGCGGTGGTCACGCCACGGGTGCAACACGTCCTGCGCGCGGCCTATGACGATGCCCTGCCGGATGCGAGCGACGACCCGGCGCATGCTGCAGCGCTCGCCGCAGTCGCCGCTCGCTCGGCCGGCGCCGGATGAGTGCCGCCGAGGTGCATCGCTTCGCGGTCCGCGTCTACTACGAGGACACGGATCTCGCGGGCATCGTCTATTACGCCAACTATCTGCGCTTCATCGAGCGGGCCAGGACGGAGGCGTTGCGCGCGCTCGGCATCGATCAGCCTGCGCTGAAGGCGGTTGAGGGCCTTGTCTTCGTCGTGCGGACGGTCAATGCGGAGTACCGGCGCCCAGCGGTCTTCGATGACCTGCTGACGGTGGAGACGGGGCTCCTGGAGCTTCGGCGCGCTTCGGTCACGCTCGAGCAGCGTGTGCTCCGCGATGCGGAACCACTTTTCGTTTCGACCGTTGGGCTGGCGATGATGGGTGCCTCCGGGCGCCCGGCGCGCATTCCGGCAGCGGTCTCGGCGGCGATCGGCCAGCTTCCCATGCTGGGTGGCTGACTTCTCGAAGACCCTCGAAATCCGCTCGGAATTCGCGCATAAGGTGAAGGCGTTGCGTCGGAGCTCCGGAATGAACCGGTGCCGGGAGCGCAGGCGAGGCTCGCGAGCGGGCCAGAGGCGGAGGCAGTTCCGTGGGTTACGACCTCGTTGCGTTCGGCGCGGCGGCGCTGACGTTGGCACAGGCGACGATAGAGACGGCACCCGGCGTCGGCATCGACCCGAGCGTGACCGGCAGTGCAGTGGAGGCCCCCCCGGGGGTGGCCACGGCCAGTGGGCCACCGGGCGAAGCGATAGACTTTTCGGTCGTCGGGCTCTTCACCAAGGCGACGCTCACCGTCCAGATTGTGATGGTGATGCTGGTGCTCGCCTCCTTCTGGTGCTGGGCCATCATCGTCGAGAAGATCCTCGAGTTCCGCCGGCATGCGCGGGATACGGCGGAGTTCGAGGGCGAATTCTGGTCTGGTGCTTCGCTCGAAGACCTGTTCGAGAGGGTGGGGCCGCAGCCAGAAAGCCCGGCCGAACGTGTCTTTGCCGCCGGCATGGTGGAGTGGAACCGCAGCGTCGTGCCCGGCGCCGGGGTGATCCCCGGCACGCAGGCTCGGGTCGAGCGGGCGATGTCCGTCGCCATCGCGAGAGAGAACGACCGGGTGACGGCCCGGCTCGGATTTCTCGCCAGCACCGGTGCGGTCGCGCCCTTCGTCGGCCTTTTCGGCACCGTCTGGGGCATCAAGACGAGCTTCGAGCAGATTGCGGTGATGCAGAACACGAACCTCGCCGTCGTCGCCCCCGGTATCGCGGAGGCGTTGTTCGCCACCGCACTCGGTCTTCTTGCGGCCATTCCGGCGGTCATCGCCTATAACCGGCTGAGCCAGGATGCAGACCGGCTGGTGGGTGAGCTCGAGAACTTCTCCGACGAGTTCGCGACGATCCTCGGCCGGCAGATCGACCGCTCGCGCATGCCGATGCGGGAGGCCGGCTGATGGGCGCGGCGCTCCAGGGCGGTGGCGCGGCGCGCGGCAGGCGCGGGCGGGCACGGCTGCGGCCGATGTCCGAGATCAACGTGACGCCCTTCGTCGACGTGATGCTGGTGCTCCTCATCATCTTCATGGTCGCCGCCCCGCTCCTGACCGTAGGGGTCGAGGTCGATCTGGCGGAGACCGATGCGCCAAGCCTGCCGCAGGAGCCCGCGGAGCCGCTGATCGTCACGCTCGACGCCGAGGGCACGGTTTTCGTGCAGGAGCAGGCCGTGTCGCGGGAGGCGCTCCTCGCCCGGCTATCGGCGATCGCGGAACTGCGCGCGGACGACCGCGTTTACGTTCGCGCAGACAATGCGATCCGCCACGGGCGCGTGGCGGAGGTCATGGGCGCGCTCTCCGCCGCTGGGTTCCGGCGGATCGCGCTCGTCAACAATCAGCGCCCGGCCGACGGCGGCTGAGCGACGGACAGGCAGGGCCGATGCGTGAGAGCGTCATGGGACTGACCGGAGAAGGCGGGCGGCAGATGCGTCCGGCGATGGTCGTGTCCGCGCTTGGCCATGCGGGCGTGATCCTGTTCGCGATTGCCGGGTTCGGCGCGCCCGAACCGCCGGCCGAACCCATTTCCTTCTCGGATGTGAGCGTTGTCTCGGAGGCGGATTTCTTCACCGCCGTCGCGACCGCTCCGGTGGAGGCGCCCGAAATCCGGGAGGGGCTGGAGGTACCGGAAACCGTGCCCGCGACCGAGGTGCGCCCGGATGCGGCGGATCCGAACGTCCAGACCACCGATGCCGCAGCGCTTGGGCCGACCGGCGCTGCGGCCGCCGATCCGGCCGAGCGGCCTGCGGCCGTTGCTGTGCGCCCCCTTCGTCCGCGCGACGCGCCGGCGCCTTCCACGCGGCCTGTGCCGCAGAACGCTATCGCGGAGGCGCCGCCGGAAGCTGCCTCCTCCCCCGACACGCGCCCGACGACCGAGCCCGTTCAACCGCTGGCCTCCACCCCTGCGACACCGCCCCCGGGGCTGGCCGAGGCACCGCCCGCGCCGGAACCCGAGCCCGAGAGGGCCGCGGAGACCGAGGTCGCGGAGGCTGAGGGCGATGTCGCGCCGGAGACGGCGCGTGTGCCGCTGGCCCGCCCGAACCGCCCTGCGGCCCCGGTCGAGACAGCCGAGGCGGAGCCCGAGCCCGAGCAGCCGGACGCCGATGTTCTGGCGGCCCTCAACGCCGCGACCGCTAGCATCGAGGCCGTCAATGAGGCCGGCGAGGAGAAGAAGCCTGCGGCGAGCAAGCCTGCACGCCAGGCCGCGACCGCGCCCACCCGGGGCCAGCAGCTCGCGCGGGGGGAGCGGGACGGTCTCTCCCTCGCGGTCAAGGATCATTTCACCTACAACGGCCGGCGCGAGGGGAACCTCGTCGTCACGCTCGAGGTGCAGATCGACGCGTCGGGCAGCATCGTCTCGGGTCCCAAGCAGATCGCGGCCTCCGGCGGCGACAGCGCGACGCAGAAGGCGCTCTACTCGGCGGCGCGCCGCGCGCTCCTCAAGGCCGAGATCGCGGGCGCCTTCCGCCCGCTCGGCCCGAAGCTTGCCACCTGGAGCGCGATTCAGTTCCGCTTCACACCGGATGAAAGAGTGGGGTTCTCGTCATGATCGTCGCCGCGTCGCGTAGGCCCGCTGGCCTCTTTGCCGCCCTTCTCCGGGGTTTGGCCATCTGTATGGTCGCGATCCTGCCCGCGGCGGCGCAGGATAGCGGGGGCACGCTCAGGATCGACGTTGCCGGCGCAAATGTGGAGCCGCTGCCGACCGCGATCGAAGCCTTCGAGCTGGAGGATCCCGGCCTTGCCGCACGGGCGGACGAAATCGCGAGCGTCGTCGCGGCGGATCTCGAGAGCACCGCGCTCTTCCGACTGATCCCGCGTGCGGCCCATGTGGCGCAGCGGGCGAGCTTCGACGGCGTGCCGCGCTTCGAGGACTGGCGCGCCATCGGGGCGGAGGCGCTGGTGCGTGCGCGCGTTGGGCAGCTGGCCGATGGGCGGCTCCGCGTCCAGTACCGCGTCTTCGACGTCTTCGGCGCGCAGCAGCTCGTCGGCCAGCAGCTCCTTGCCGCCCCGCCCGACTGGCGGCGCATCGCCCACAAGATCGCGGACGGCGTCTACACGTCGCTGACGGGCGAGGGCCCCTATTTCGACAGCCGCGTTGTCTTCGTCGACGAGACGGGCCCCAAGGATCGGCGCATCAAGCGCCTCGCGCTGATGGACCAGGACGGCGCAAATCTGCGCTATCTGCCGGTATCGAGCGACCTGGTGCTCACGCCCCGCTTCTCGCCCAACGAACAGACGATCCTCTACATCTCCTATGACGACGGCACGCCGCAGGTGTATCTCCAAAGCCTTGAGACCGGGCAGCGCGAGCGGCTGGGCTTCGTCGACGGGATGACCTTTGCGCCACGCTTCTCGCCACAGGGGGACCGGGTGGTCTTCTCGGCGAGCCAGGGCGGGAACACGGACATCTATTCGCTGACGCTGGCCAATCGCGCGCTCACGCGGCTCACGAACAGCCCGGCCATCGACACGGCGCCGTCTTTCTCACCCGATGGCAGCCGGATCGTCTTCGAGAGCGACCGGGGCGGTAGCCAGCAGCTCTATGTGATGGGTGCGGGTGGCGGCGGGGCGCAGCGCATCAGCTTCGGCGACGGGCGCTATGCGACGCCCGTCTGGTCGCCGACGGGCGACCACATCGCCTTCACCAAGATGGTGCGTGGCCGGTTCCATATCGGCGTGATGCGCCCGGACGGCAGCGAGGAACGGCTCCTCACGACGAGTTTTCTCGACGAAGGGCCGACCTGGGCGCCGAATGGCCGTGTGCTGATGTTCTTTCGTGAGGGGGCGGGGGCCGGGGGGCGGCCGCAGCTCATGTCCGTCGACGTGACGGGCCGGAACCTCCGCCAGGTCGGGACGCCCAATGGCGCGTCCGATCCGACCTGGTCGCCGCTACGGCGATGACCGAGACGCCGCCGGGCCCGCGCATGGCGCCGGGGCCGGCCGCAACACCATCTGCCGCGCCTTGGGGGCGCGGGGATCAACGCAACGGGAGACCTTGCAAATGACACGGACCTTCGCCGCTCTCGCCCTCGTGGCCCTCCTCGCGGCCTGCTCCAGCAACAATGAGGAACTGGAAACAAGCGGCATCGACAGCGCGGCTACCGGCCAGGGCGTCGACGGCAGCGGCCTGCCGCCGGTGAACAGCCCCGAATACTTCAACGTCGTGATCGGCGACCGGGTGTTCTTCGAGACCGACTCGAGCGACATCAACCCAGGCGCCCAGGACACCCTGGTCCAGCAGGCCGGCTGGCTCGCCAACAATCCGGGCGTCATCGCCACCATCGAGGGGCATGCGGACGAGCGCGGTACGCGGGACTACAACCTCGCCCTCGGCGCGCGTCGGGCAAATGCCGTGCGCTCATTCCTCGTGAGCCAGGGTGTCGATACCGGCCGGCTGCGCACCGTGACGTACGGCAAGGAGCGCCCGGTGAGCACCTGCTCGAACGAGAGCTGCTGGTCCGAGAACCGCCGCGGCGTGACGGTGCTGGCGGGCGGCGGCGTCTCGTGAGAACGCCGCTCCTCCTCGCGGTCCTGCTCCTCGCGCCCGTCCTAGTCCCGGCGGTGTCGGGCGCGCAGAGCTGGTCGACGCAGCGTTCGGACGATGAGCTCGAATACCGGTTCGAGCTTCTGGAGGGCGAGATCCGAGCCCTGCGTCGGGAGCTGGGCGTCGCCCGTGGAGCGGCCGCAGGCGGCGCGGCGGGCAGCGGGTCGACGCCCGACATGCTGCGCCGTCTCTCGGAGATTGAGGCGGAGCTGAGGCGTCTGACGGGCGAGGTGGAGCGGCTCAAGTTCCGCGTGGATCAGATCGCCGAGGACGCCGGCCGGCGCTTCGGCGATATCGAGTTCAGGCTTACCGAGCTCGAGGGCGGCGATCTGGCGGCCTTACCTGCCAATCCGCCGCCCCTCGGCGGCGGGCTGGAAAGCGGCGGGCAGGGAGGCGGCGTGGTCCCGCAGGTCTCCGTCAGCGAGCAGCGGGCGCTCGACGAAGGCATCCGGCTCGTGCAGCAGGGCCGGTTCGGCGAGGCGGAGGCGGCGCTCCGCGGCTTTCTCGACGACTATCCGGGCAGCCCGCTGGTGCCGCTTGCGCATTTCTGGCGCGGCGAAGCGGCCTTCACCCAAGGCAGCTTTCAGACCGCGGCGCGCGCCTTCCTGGCTGGCTATCGCGCGGATCAGGGTGGCGAGCAGGCGCCGGACAATCTCGTGAAGCTCGGCGTGTCGCTGTCACGCCTCGGCCAGATCAACGAGGCGTGCCTGACCTTCGCGGAGGTGTCCCGCCGCTTTCCGCGGGCGGAGCGAGCGGTGTCCGAGGCCGCGAGCGAGGCGGGCAGGCTCGCCTGCGGCGGCTGAAGGCGGCCGGGGCGTGGTCGCGCCCGGCAACGGTGAGGATACGGTCGGGCGGGCGATGGCGGCGCTCGACCGGCTGGTGCCGACCGGGGCTCTCGGTCTCGCCGTCTCCGGCGGTAGCGATAGCGTCGCCCTCCTGCGCCTCGGGGCTGCCTGGGGCCGGGCGCGAGGCCGGCGGATCGTCGTCGCCACCATCGATCATGGATTGCGGGGCGCTGCGCGGGCCGAAGCGGCGGCGGTCCGGCGTCTCGCAGGCAATATCGATCTCGAGCACCATGTGCTCGAGGTCGATACTGTCGGCTCCGGCAACCTGCAGGGCCGGGCGCGGGAGGCGCGCTATGCCGCGCTCGCAGGCTGGGCGGCGGCGGAAGGGCTGTCGGCCGTTGCCACGGCGCACACCGAGGATGATCAGGCGGAAACGGTGCTGATGCGGCTCGCGCGGGGCGCGGGCGCAAACGGATTGGCCGGGATCGCAGAGCGGCGCCTGCGGCGGGGGCCACCAACGCTCGCGATCGTTCGCCCGCTCCTCTGCCACTCCCGAGCCGAGCTGCGTGCCTGGTTGCGTCGCGAAGGCCTGGGCTGGATCGAGGATCCGACCAACCTCGACCCAGCGTTCGAGCGGGTGCGCATCCGCGCAGCACTCGCCACCCTCGCGCCTCTGGGCATCGGAGCACCAGCGCTGGCTCGGACAGCGACGCGGCTCCGGGGCGCGTTGGACGTTCTGGAGGGCGCGGCGGCGACGCTCGCCGCCGGAAACCTCGCGCTCGGGATTGCGGGCGAGGTGACGATCGCTGCGCGTCCAATCGCCGCCGCGCCGCGGGAGACCGCGATGCGGGTGTTCGCGAGAGCGGCGCAGGCGCTCACCGGCGCCGCCTATCCACCGAGGGGCGAGGCGCTCGAGCGAGCGCTGGGCTTCGTGAAGGCGGTGGCGGATGGGTCGCCGCCGCCGGACACTCCCTTCGCCGAGGGCGTCCTGCTCTCTGCCGTTCCGGGGGCGTCCGCTGCGACGCTGGAGCCTCTGGTGACGCTTTGTCGCGAGCGCGCGGCCTGTGCGGCGCCAGTGACCCTTCAGCCGGGCACGCCGGCGGTTTGGGACGAGCGGCTGGCGCTCCCCGTAGGTTGCACGGGGCCGGCGCGGGCCCTGGGCGCCTTGGGACCTGCGCGTCTGACGGAGATCAAGAAGGCGGGACGGCTCTTCTGCGACGGTAGGGATGTCTTTGGCCCGTTCATGCGCGCGCCGCGGCCCGCCCGCCTCTCCGCGCCGGCGCTCATCCTGCCCGACGGGGGGCTTTCGATGGTCCATCTTGCGATGCATGGCTGGGCCGCGCCGGAGGCGAGCGGCTCAGGGCCGCCGACCCGAGAGCCTGTCCACGAGCGGTTGGACGTGTTCCATCGGGGTGTGTAGAGTTGTCGCTTGTGCGTGAAGGGGCTTACCGCGGGCAATCATTGGCCTAAATGTCATAGTCTCAGGCGCGCGCCGGCCAGCGGCGACAACAATCGGACATTCAGGGGGACGTCCTCTTGGGCAACGCGAAGAACCTGGCTTTCTGGGCCATCCTGATCCTGCTCCTCGTCACGCTCTTCAGCGTGTTCCAGGACGGCTCGGGCAACGGCGGCGGCCGTGAGATTTCCTATTCGGAGTTCATCGACCGCGTCGAGGCGGGCGAGATCAGCGAGGCAACGATCGACGGCGAGACCGTCGTGGCCGAGACCACGGGGCGCGAGCGCGTGATAACCGTGCAGCCGCGCGATGCCGACACGGTCGAAGTGCTGCGCACGAACGACGTCAACATCAATGTCGAGCCGCAGGAGCGGGGCGGGCTCCTCAGCACGCTCGGCTTCTGGCTGCCGATGCTGATCATCTTCGGCATTTGGATCTTCTTCCTCAACCGCATGCAGGGCGGCGGCCGGGGCGCGATGGGCTTTGGCAAGTCCCGCGCGAAGCTGCTGACGGAGCGGACGGGCCGCGTGACCTTCGAGGACGTTGCCGGTATCGACGAGGCGAAGGAGGAGCTCGAGGAGATCGTCGAGTTCCTGCGCGACCCGCAGAAGTACTCCCGCCTCGGCGGCAAGATCCCGAAGGGCGCGCTGCTGGTCGGTCCGCCGGGCACCGGTAAGACGCTGCTGGCACGCGCCATCGCGGGCGAGGCGGGCGTGCCGTTCTTCACGATCTCGGGCTCCGATTTCGTCGAGATGTTCGTGGGCGTCGGCGCCAGCCGAGTGCGCGACATGTTCGAGCAGGCGAAGAAGAATGCGCCCTGCATCGTGTTCATCGACGAGATTGACGCCGTCGGCCGCTCCCGCGGCGTGGGATACGGCGGCGGCAACGATGAGCGCGAGCAGACGCTGAACCAGCTTCTGGTCGAGATGGACGGGTTCGAGGCAAACGAGGGCGTCATCCTGCTCGCCGCCACAAACCGGCCGGACGTGCTCGACCCGGCGCTGCTCCGCCCCGGCCGCTTCGACCGGCAGGTGACCGTGCCGAACCCGGACGTGGGCGGGCGCGAGAAGATCCTGCAGGTGCACGCGCGGAAGGTGCCGCTGGCGCCGAACGTCGACCTCCGCGTCATTGCTCGCGGTACGCCCGGTTTCTCCGGCGCGGATCTCGCCAACCTCGTGAACGAGGCCGCGCTGACTGCTGCACGCGCCGACAAGCGGCTCGTGACGATGGAGGACTTCGAGAAGGCCAAGGACAAGGTGATGATGGGCGCGGAACGCCGCTCGCTCATCATGACCGAGGACGAGAAGAAGCTGACCGCGTATCACGAGGCCGGCCACGCCATCGTGGGCCTTTACGTGCCGCAGCACGACCCGATCCACAAGGCGACGATCATTCCGCGAGGCCGTGCGCTCGGCCTCGTGCTTAGCCTGCCGGAGCGGGACTATCTCAGCGTCACGCGCACCAAGTACACGTCCAAGATTGCGATGGCGATGGGCGGCAAGGTGGCCGAGGAGCTGAAGTTCGGGGAGGAGAACGTAACCTCCGGCGCGTCCTCGGACATCCAGCAGGTGAGCCGCATAGCGCGGGCCATGGTGACGCAGTTCGGCATGTCCGAGAAGCTGGGCAACGTCGACTACGCCGATCAGCGCGAAAGTTTCCTTGGTGCCTATGGTGGTGGGCAGGCAGTGTCCTCGGACACGCAGCACATGATTGAGGAGGAGGTGAAGCGTCTCATCGATGACGGCTACCAGACGGCGAAGCGCGTGCTCACCGAGCACAATGAGGAGTTCGAGAACCTCGCGCAGGGGCTTCTGGAGTACGAGACGCTGACGGGCGAAGAGATCCAGAAGGTGATGCGGGGCGAGAAGCTCGACCGCTCGGACGATGGCGGCAGCCCGCCGCCGACCAACCCCGAACGTGGGCGCTCCGCCGTGCCGAAGGCCGGCAAGGGGCATCCGAAGGGCGACGGCATCTCGGATGGGGGGCCGGACCCACTTCCCTCCTGACCGATCACGTTTCTGTTGAAGGCCGGCGAAAGCCGGCCTTTTTCGTTTCGGCCGCGTGGCGGGGCGGCCATGCTGCCGTGAAAGCGGCGCATTTCTGTGGTGCCAGCTACCCTCGTTCGTCGTTAGAATATCGACGGCGCCGGGGCGGTGGGGGATGCTGCGCCCGGTTCTGGGGACTTTAGGAGGGGGATCAATCATGAGGAAGTCCACGACATCGCGCCGCGCCTTCATCGGCAGCGCAGGTGCTGCAGCACTCGCCGCGCCTGCCATTGCGACCGCGCAGGGTCAGACCAAGACCTGGCGCGTCCAGTGCGCGTGGGCCAGCGGCGCGGGCCTCGATGCCTTCAACGCCTGGGCCGGCAGCATGATCGAGCGAACGGGTGGCGAGCTCGCCTTCGAGGGGCGCAAATCCGGCGGCTATGTCGGCGATTTCGAGGTCTACGATGCGCTTCAGGCCGGCACGATCGAGGCGGCCAACGTCTTTACGATCTACTCGCAGCGCATGTCGCCAGCAGGCGCGTTCCTGTCGTCCTACCCGCTCGCCATGCGCGCGCCGCATGAGTGGGACACGTTCTACTACGGGCTGGGCGGGCTCGAGATCGCGCGCGAGATCTACGCGCGAAACAACCTTTTCTTCGTGGGCCCGATCCATCACGGCCCCAACATCATCCACGCGAAGAAGCCCATCCAGTACATCGACGACTTCCGTGGCCTGAAGATGCGCACCCCGGGCGGCATGGTCGCGGCGCTCTTCCAGGAGCTTGGCGCCGAGACGGTGACGCTGCCGGGCTCTGAGATCATGGGCGCCTTCCAGCGCGGCGAGATCGATGCGGCGGACTTCGTGGGCCCTGCCATCAACTACGACTACGGGTTCAGCCAGGAGACGCAGTACGTCTCCATGGGGCCGGCGGGCTTCATGTCGGTCTATCAACCGGTCGATCTCATGGATCTGACCGTGAGTATGGATGCCTGGAACGCGCTCAGCCCGCAGATGCAGCACGTGGTCGAGGCGGAGGTGCACGCCTATTCCGACATCCACCACGCCGCGATCCAGGCGGCCGACCAGAAGGCCTGGGCGAAGTTCGAGGCGGATGGCACCAAGGTCACCCGCATCACCGACAGCGAGGTCGATCTCATGACCAAGATCATGGGGCCGATCTGGATCGAATATGCCACGAAGGATCCGGACGCGACGCGGGTCTTCAAGATCCAGCTCGACTACATGACTTCCGGCTCGCTGGGCTATGTCGAGCGCGTGATGTACGACTTCTTCGTCGGCCAGCTCTGAACGCTGCCGATCACTGCGCGCCGCCGGCGCGCACGCTGCGGATACCGGAAGGCCCTGCGAGACGCTCGCAGGGCCTTTCGCGTCAGTTGATGAGGTCGGAGAAGGCGCGGCCGGCCTTGGTGTTCTCGAGCGGGTCGAACTTCCCGTCGTTCTCCTCGATCTCGGTTGCCGCCACGCCGCCGGCGGTGCCGAGCGCCACGGCTGCGCAGCCGCCGAGGGCGGCGGGTGCGGCGAGAACGATGAGAAGGCATGCAAAGCGCGTCATGGCGAAGTCTCCCACTGTCGGCCGTCAGCCGGCTCCCACTCGCGACTCAGGCGCTGAGCGCGCGCTGGATCATGGCGGCGCCGAGCAGGCAGAGCAAGATCAACACCCCCTTGCGGAAGATCGCGACCGAAAGGCGACGTCCCAGCCTGTCGCCGAGCCAGAAGCCGGCGAAGGAGGCAGGCAGGGCGGTGGCGGCGAGCCAGGCATGCGGCGCCTCGAAGGCGCCCGCGACCGCGAGCGAGAGCGCGAGCATCGAGCCGACGGCTGCCATGAGGAGCCCGAGCGTCGCCATGAAGAGCGGTCGCTCGAGCCTGCTGGCCGCGAAATGCATCACAAAGATCGGACCGGGCGAGGAGGTGAGCGCACCCACCAGACCACCGGCGAGCCCTGCGCCGAGGCCGCGTCCGGGCGTCGGTCGGCGCGGCGGTTCCCCGACTGCGGTTCGGGGCAGGCCGAGGAGCTGGAGCAGCGCGAAGCCGATGATGAAGGCGCCGAGAAGGCCGACCAGCAGGCTCCGCGGCATCTGGGTCGCGAAGGCCGTGCCGAGCGGTGTGGCGACCGCGACGCCGATCAGCATCGGCCCCGCCAGCCGCGCCGCCGGGCCCCACTGGCCCGCCTGCCAGAATTGCAGCGCGTTGACCGCGACCAGCACGATGGCATTGACGGCCAGCGCCGCCTCGACGGGCAGAAAGAAGGGCAGCACCGCTATCGTCACAAGCGGCAGTCCGAACCCAAGTGCTCCCTTCACCACCCCGCCCCCGAGGAAGATCAGCGCGACAAGGGCGAGGAGAGCGGCATCCAGCGTGGGCATATACGCCTATACACCGCCCTTGCCGGTGGGCATACCGCCCCTGTCGCGCCGTGTCGTCTTGCGCGCCCGGGCGTGGTTGTGGCCGGCCGACCGCGCGCTCAGGACCGTGGATGCGGCCGTGGAAGACCAAGCCCGGCGAGCCCTGAGAGCAGGAGCGCGAGCCTCGCCGGCAACGGCGGCTCGGCGGGCTGGCTGTTCAGCGCGGCCGCAAGCGTCAGGCTCGGAACGGTCGGTCGGGGGTCTGGGCTGCGATGGTCCAGCGCGATCCGAACCTCGGAGATCCGGGCCCCCGAGCCGAGCCCGAACTCGCTGAGATCGATAGCGGCGGCATTGAGGTCGAAGCCGCCCGCCGTCTCCCCGGTGCTGCTCGACAGGACATCACGGGTGACACCGTCGATCGTGACCCGGAACGTGTCGACGACGCCAGTCTCGAACAGCACGAGGTCGCGCCCCGGCCCGTTGATGAGCACGTTATCGACAAAGCGAAGGGTGACCGAGGCGCCCTTGTCGAAGCTGAAGGCACCTGTGCCGGGATCGGTGTCCGTCAGTGCCGCCGACAGGGACGGTGGGGTGTCGAAGAGTTCGAAATCGCCCGTCGATGCGGTCACCTCGTCGGCGAAGGCATTGTCGTCGAACGCGAAGCCGCCGATGTTCATACCCGATGCGGCCGGGCTTGCGATGAGTGCTGCGAAGATGATCGTCGCCGCCGAGAAGCCGTGCATCGCCATGTCCAGTCCCCACGATTGCAAGCATGCAGGGATTGAGTGCCGCAGTCGGCCGCGGGGGTTCACATTGGTTCAGGACTATCGGAGGGCCGCCCACGGCTGCCCACCGGCGCCCCGGCGATGTGTCAGGCGTAGGCTTGCCGCCCTTTTCGACTTCGGGCGGCAAGCCGGTGTCGGTCGATAAACGTCAGAAGTGGATGGCGCGACCATAGGCGTCGAGGACGCTTTCGTGCATCATTTCGCTGAGGGTCGGGTGGGGGAACACCGTGTTCATGAGATCCTCCTCGGTCGTCTCCAGCGCCTTGCCGACCGTGTAGCCCTGGATGAGTTCAGTGACCTCGGCGCCGATCATGTGGGCGCCCAGAAGCTCGCCCGTCTTCTCGTCGAACACGGTCTTGATCATGCCTTCGGACTCGCCGAGCGCGATGGCCTTGCCGTTGCCGATGAAGGGAAAGCGGCCGACCTTGATCTTGTGGCCCTTTTCCTTCGCCGCCGCTTCGGTGAGGCCAATGCTGGCGATCTGGGGATGCGAATAGGTGCAACCGGGGATCGAGGTCGGCTCGACGGGGTGCACGTCGTTCTTGCCGGCGATCATCTCGGCCACCGCCACGCCCTCATGGCTTGCCTTGTGCGCAAGCCAGGGTGCGCCCGCGATATCGCCGATGGCCCAGATGCCTTCGACGCCCGTGCGGCTGTATTTGTCCGTCTTGATGTGGGTCTTCTCGACCTGGATGCCCAGCTTCTCGAGGCCGAGGCCTTCGGTGTTGCCGACGATGCCGACGGCGGAGATCACGGTATCGAACTCCTGCTTGTCGGTCTTGCCGCCCTTCTCGAGATGCGCCGTGACCTTGCCCTTACCGCGCTCGAGCTCCTTGACCATGGTCTTCTCCATGATCTTCATGCCCTGCTTCTCGAACTGCTTCTTGGCGAAGCCGGAGATCTCAGGATCCTCGACCGGCAGGATGCGGTCCATGACCTCGACCACCGTCGTCTCGGCACCGAGCGTGTTGTAGAAGCTCGCGAACTCGATACCGATGGCGCCCGAGCCGATCACAAGGAGCTTTTTCGGCATGCGCTTCGGCGTCATGGCGTGGCGATAGGTCCAGACAAGCTCCCCATCCGCCTCGAGCCCGGGCAACTCGCGCGCCCGTGCGCCCGTAGCGATGACGATGTTTCGGGCGCTGAGCTCCTCGGTGCCCTTCTCGGTCTTGACGCTGACCTTCCCCTTCGCAGGGATCGTGGCCTCGCCCATGATCGTCGTGACCTTGTTCTTCTTGAGAAGGTGGCCGACGCCCGAGTTGAGCTGTCCCGCCACCTGGCGCGAGCGCTTGACCACCGCGGGCAGGTCGTAGCCGATATCGCCTGCCTTTAGGCCGAACTCCTTGGCGCGGTGCATGAGGTGGAAGACCTCGGCCGAGCGCAGCATCGCTTTGGTGGGAATGCAGCCCCAGTTGAGGCAGATCCCGCCCAGGTTCTCCCGCTCGACAACGGCGGCCTTGAGACCGAGCTGGGCCGCGCGGATGGCCGCGACATAACCGCCGGGGCCGGCGCCGATGACGACGACGTCGTAGGTGGTGCTCATTGGGGCTTTCCTCCTCGGATTTGTCGGGAGGAAGGCTAAGGAAGCGGCGCGCCGGCCGCAACGGCGGAGGGAGGGTGATCGCGCATCCCGGAAGGGCCCCGCGCTGGCCGGTTGCGGTTCAGGCGAGCGGTCAGTCCGGCATCACGAAATGCGCGCCCGTTGCCAGGAAAGCGCTTTCCGCGGCCGTGCTCCGACGCCCGAGCGCGTCGTTGCGCGCAGGAAAGCGGCCAAAGCGGCGGATCGTCTCACGATGGGCGATGCCGTAGCGAAACGCATCCTCCTCGTCGGGCGTCATCGGACCGGTGCGTTCGCCGGTCTCCGGGTCATGCTGGCCGAAGCGGAGGAGGGAAAGGCGGACGTAGCGATGCTGGTTCGCCACGCTCTCCGAATGCATGAGCGGCAGGTAGAAGAGGTTGCGCACGGGGCTTTCGAACGCGAGGTCGTATCCCAGCGCCAAGGAGCGCTTGGCCACCCGCCGGGCAAGCGGATCGGTCGCGAAGGCATTGGCGGTGCCGCGATGGATGTTGCGCGGCATCTGGTCGAGCAGGATCAGCAGGGCGAGGGCGCCGCGCGCCGAGCTTTGCCAGCCCTGCAAACGCCCCTCCGCTGCCGCCTCGGCGAGCGCGCCGCAATGGTTCCTGCAGCGATCGTCCAGCGCGGGATCGCTCGTGAACCAGTCGTCTGGACCCACCTCCTCGAGCCAGAAGGCGAGGACCGCCTCGATCGCCTCACGATCGGCGTCCGCGCACCGCCTCGCTTCGCCCGCGCCGTGCATCTGCCGTCTTCCTCCCGCCACTGGCCTCGACCGTCAGCCGCCCGAGGGCCGCGGGGTCGGGGTGTCCGGCCCGTCGCCGTCGCTCCACTGGCCGCCGGGGGGCACGACGTCGCCGAAGTCGTCCTCGGCGTCTGCCTGATCGTCCGCCGCCATCGCCTCGGCCGCCTCGGTATAATAATCCTGATAGACCACGGCGGAAGAGGACGGGAGGACCGCCGCATAGGGCAGCGTCTCGTCCACCGGCGTTGCGGGTCGGACTGTCATGCGGAAGAGCGCGTAGGCCGTGAGCAACGCGAAGACGACGCCCATGAAGATGGGGAAGGCCACGGGGCCGTAGCTGTCGATGAGCGCGCCGACGAAGATGGGTGTGCCGGCTGAGCCGACACCGTTGAGGAGGATGAGGCCGCCCGCGGCGGCAGCCATCTCATCGAGCTCCATGAAATCGTTGGTATGGGCGATCAGCACGGAATAGAGCGGATTGGCCGCGCCGCCAACGAGGAACGCTGCGACGAGGAGTGGCACGGTCGCCGAGCCCGCCAGCACCATGAGCCCGCAGGCGCATCCGCCCAGAAGCGCCATCGCTGCGATGAGCTGCCGGCGGTCCATCCGGTCCGAGAGCCAGCCTATCGGGTATTGCAGCAAGAGCGCGCCGACATAGAGCGTCGCGACGATGGCCGAGATCGTGGTGCTGTCGAAGCCCGACGCCGTGCCCCAGACCGAGGTCATGCCGAA
>JBCCDG010000044.1:0-29747 GCA_039030915.1 Pseudomonadota bacterium
CATCATGTCGGCAGGCGGGGGTAGCTATCCACAACATATGGCATGTGCACGGGGGTCCGGCTGGCGATTGTTGCGGCAAGATGCGCGCCCGCCCGGTCCGCCGCCTGCCGCCGGGCCGGTCGGTGGCGCAGCGATTTGGGGACGCGGGCTGTCTGGGCGCCTCGGCTTCGGGTCTGGCGACCCTCAGCGGCCCACCCGCCAGCCTCGCGCCCCGCTACTTGCGGAGGCATCGGTTCCCGCTCAACGCAGGACGAGTTCGACGCGTCGGTTCTGTGCCCGGCCTGCGGGCGTATCGTTGGGCGCGAGGGGCGCGAGCCATCCGACGCCGTGGGCTTCGAGGCGGCCGGCCGCGATTCCGCGGGCGACGAGGGCGTCGCGCACCGCCTCGGCCCGCTGGCGGGACAGGGCCATGTTGGCGTCGAGCGCGCCGCTGTTGTCGGAATGCCCCACGACGGCGACCGGGCGGTCTCCGGCGCTCTGGAGGATCGCCGCGGCCCGCGCGATGGCGGCCTCCGAGCTCGGCGCGATGCTGGCGGTGCCGATGGCGAAGTCGATGCCGGTGAGCGCGAGATGCCCCTCTGAGAGCAACCGGTCTCTCAGGACCGCGGGATCGCTCTCCCCGTCATGCCGCACGCTGTCGGCTTCGGCATCGCCCGGGCCGTGCGCTCTTTCGCCTGCCGCAGCTTCAGGATCGGGATCGGCGGCGGTGGGCGTGCCCGAGCGCTCGGGGTTTGCTGTGGCCGCATCCCCGGGCAGGGTGGCTGAGGGTGCCGCGATCTCGAGCGGCGGCGCAGCACCGCCGGGGGGCGTGATGAGAGCGACCTGGAGGTAGAGCCGGCCGAGCACGCGGCTCGCCACGAGGTTCAGATGACTGGTGCCGCCTGCTCCGGCGTCACCGTTTTCCGACGCTGCCTCGCCCGCTGCGGTGCTGTCGGCCACAGGTGCAGCGGTGTGGCGCATGGTGAGGAGCGAGAGGTCGGCCGAATCGAGCAGCATCCCGGGCGCCGGCAACAGGTCGAGCGTAAAGCGGCGGCGCACGCCGCCGCACGCTGCGTCGATGCAGCTGTAGACCATCTCCCAACCGGCGGCGCCGAGCGCGCCGCGGTATTCGTCGATAAGCGCCTTCGGGCTCACACCGGCATCGGGCAGGGCGCGATAGGCGGTCACGCTGAGATTTCCCTCGACGCTCTGCGTCGGCGGGGCAGGATCGTCGAGGGGTGCGACCGGCAGCGCGAAGCGGTCCTCCGCCTCGCTCCGCTGGGCGATGGGCTCCATGCCGGCAGGCGGGGGTAGCCCGGACGAACGGGCCTCCCCCCACACGCAGACCATGAGGACGAAGCAAGGGAGCGTAAGGCGGAGAGGTGTCATTGCCGACCCTCGCTGAGCGGTGCTCGGCGGTAATGATAGGCGCCGAAGGAGGTATAGCCGAGACGGCGATAGAGCGCGATGGCCGGTGCGTTGGTCTCGACCACCGCGTGCGCGAGCACGCGCGCGCCTGCACCGGTCGCGAACCGTCCACCCGCCGCCATCAGCACGGCGCCGAGCCCAGCGCCACGGGCCTCGGGCGTCACGTAGAGCGCCTGGGTCACGCCGATATCGTCGTCGAGGATCGTCGCCATCGCACCGGCCGGCCGCATGCCTGCGCGGCCAAGGAAGATCGCCTTCGGTCCTGCCGCCCGGTCGAGCACCGCACGGCGTGCGGGGCCGACGCCGCTCTCTCGCCAGATGCAGTCGAGCACCTCGACAGGCGTGCGCACCGCGATCGCCATGGCATCCGTCCCCTCGCGCAGCGCCTTTTCGGAGACGGCCCGCACCGGCCAGTCCCCGGTTGCCGGCCGGGCCATGAGAAGCGAGCGGTCGTAGCGTTCCCAGCCCTCAGCCTCGAGCAGGTCGTCGAGCGCCTCGTCCCCGGGCCATATCTGAAACCGGGGCGGGAGGCCGGCGGCCTCATAGGCAGCGCGAACCGCTGCGACGTTGCGGGCGAGCGCCGCTGCATCCGCTGCTGGCTCCATCGCCCAGGCGGAGCTTGCGCGCGAGCCTGCGCCTCGGGTGAAACGCAGCTTCCAGCCCCCGATCATCTGCGTCGCGGCACCCGGCCAGGTCGCGTCGCTGGCGCGGGCGAAGCGGGCCGGCGTGATGAGCGCGTCCGCGCCGGTCGCCGTCATCATCAGTTCTGCTTGAGAAGGCGGGCCTTCTCGCGCTGCCAGTCGCGCTTCTTGGTCGTGTCGCGCTTGTCGGTGTTCTTCTTGCCCTTTGCGAGGCCGATCTCGAGCTTCGCGATGCCGCGGTCGTTGAAGTAGAGCTTGAGCGGCACGAGCGTCATGCCCTCCCGGCCTACGCCCTGATGAAGCCGGGCGAGCTCGCGCGCATGCACGAGAAGCTTGCGGCGGCGGCGCTCGTCATGCGCGAAGGTGCGATCCTTGGACTGGCTGAAGGGCGGAATGTAGCTGTTGATGAGCCAGAGCTCCCCGCCCTCGACGCTCGCATAGCTCTCGGCGATGTTGCCGCGTCCCTCGCGCAGCGCCTTCACCTCGGATCCTTCCAGGATGATGCCGGCTTCGAGCGTGTCCTCGATGAAGTAGTCGTAGCGCGCGCGCCGGTTTTCGGCCGCGATCCGCCCACGCTCCTTCTTCTCCGCCATGACCTGCCGCTCCGCCTGCCTGCCTGCTCGTCCACGCCGCGACGCGGAAGCCGGGGCGCGTCCCATATTGCCAGACTATAGTCAATTGCGCCGTCGGTGCGACGCCGCTGTGACCGTCACGTCCCGCTGTCGCGCCGTCTCGGCCCCGTTCGTGCACACCTCCGCGGGGCTGCTGCCGCCGCTTCGGCAGGCGGCTTGCAAAGCCTTGCCCCGCAGCCGAGCAAAGCATTGCCGATCGTGTAGCCGTCGTTTCGTCGCTCGCAGTGCCGGGCGCCTCAAGGCCGGCCCCGGTCCGCTGCATCGCGGTTGAGCCACCGAACATGACGATGGATCGCAGACGTTACCGTCTGGTCGGCGAAGGCGCGGTCATCGGCCTGGGTCGCAAGGCCCGCACCCGTCTCGCCGGCGAGGCGACGACGCGGCGCGCGCCGCGGCAGCTCTCGATCAGCCCCCCCCGCGCCCTTGCCGAACGGATGCGCGCCGCCACCGGCTCGCTCGCTGGAAGAAGCGGCAGGCGGACCTCGTTGCGACATTTTCCGAGCAGGCTGAGCGCGTATTTCGCGCCGGCAAGGCCGGGCTCGAGGAAAATCGCCTCGTGAAGCGGCATCAGCTTGTCCTGAAGCGCGAGCGCCCCGGCATAGTCGCCGGCCAGCGTTGCTTCCTGAAAGCGGGCGCAAAGCGCGGGTGCGACATTGGCGGTGACCGAGATGCAGCCCACGCCGCCATGGGCGTTGAAGCCCAGCGCGGAGGCGTCCTCGCCGGAGAGCTGTACGAAGTCCGTCCCGCTCGCCGCCCGTTGCTTAGAGACGCGTGTTACGTCGCCCGTCGCATCCTTCACGCCGACGATGCGCGGCAGCGCGGAAAGCTCGGCCATCGTGGCCACGCTCATATCGACGACGGAGCGGCCGGGAATGTTGTAGATGATGATCGGCAGCCCGCAGGCGTCATGGATCTCGCGGTAATGCGCGATCAGCCCGGCCTGCGTCGGCTTGTTGTAATAGGGCGTGACCACGAGCACTGCGTCAGCGCCCACGCTCTCGGCGTGCTGCGCAAGTCCCACCGCCTCGACGGTCGAGTTCGACCCTGCCCCTGCGATCACCGGCACCCTCTTGTCGGCCACCTTCACCACGCGCTCGACGACGAGGCGGTGCTCGTCATGGCTGAGCGTCGGGCTCTCGCCCGTGGTGCCAACGGGCACGATCCCGTGGCTGCCCTCGCGAATCTGCCACTCGACAAGCGCCTCGAGCGCTGCCTCGTCAATCCGGCCGTCGGCGAGCGGCGTGATGAGCGCGGGCATGGAGCCGCGGATAAGCGGGGTGGTCATGGCGTCCCCATACAGTGTTGCGGCGCCCCGCCGCGCGGGCCGCCTTGGTGTGCCGTGCCGGGCGGGAGCATACCGCCCCCGGGGGCGGGCGCAGCATTAGGCGGTGCGGCCCGGCGCGGCAAGGGCAGGGTTGACGCGCGCCACCGCCTCACGGCCGCCGCTCTAGCCAGCCGCGCCGCTTGGCGAGCGCGTGGGTACCGACCGCCGTCGCGATGCCGCCGAGCGAGACTGCGGCCAGCATCGGCCAGCTGAGCGTCGCCATCTGTGCGCCGAGATGCACCATCAGCGTGGTGAGGGGCAGGATGCCGACGGCCGTCGTCCAGAAGAACGTGAAGAGGCGTATCTTGGTGAGGCCCGCCGCATAGTTGATGAGGTTGAACGCGATTATGGGGATGAAGCGGCTGACCAGCAGGGTCAGCGCGCCCTGCCGCGCCACCCAACGGTCGAGCCTCGTGCGCTGTGCCTTTGGAAGCAGCCGCTCCACCGCTCGCCGTCCGAGCCAGCGCGCAAGCCCGAAGGAGAGAAGCGCTCCCAGCATCGCTCCGATCCAGACCCAGAGCGTGCCTAGAACCGTGCCATAGGCCGCACCGGCATAGAGCGCCACGATTTCCGCCGGAAAGGGCACGAAGGAATGCAGCACCATGAGGGCGACGATCCCCGCCGGCCCCCAGGCGCCCAGCGCGTCGGTCATCGCCTCGAGGCGGGCGTGGATCGGATCCCCCTCTTCCGCGAGGAGCGCGTCCATCACGAAAGGTGTCGCTACGATCCCGCTGACGATGACGGCGACAAGGACCAACAGCAGCATCCAGCGCCGGCGTCGGCGTCCTTGTTGCGCGGGGTGGGATGCCAGGCCATCGGGCTCGATTCCGGCCGTCCCATTCGGGTCGGCAGGCCGGTTGCGGCGGTGAAGCGCTGTCGGGTCGTCGGGCATTTCGTGAGCTTACGCGGCACGTCATCCTGCGGACAGCGCGCCTTCTTCACGACTCATCAATTTCGCTCGTTCAAGCCTTTCCCGTTCAGCAAGCGTCGGTGCCATGCTATGCTGAGGCATCGGCGCAAGACCGGAAACCGGCGGCGCTTTTTCGAGCAGATACGGCGCAGAACCTCCACGCGCCCGGAACAGGACAGAACGTCATGCGCGCGATCCGCCTTGCAGCGCCTCTCCTCCTCTTTGGCACGCTTCTCGCCAGCCCCGCTGTGGCCTTCGATCTCGATGAGGCCGAGCGGCATGGCGACACCGTGCGCGCGGCGCTCGACCGAGGCGCCGATGGCGACTGGGCGGGTGCCGAGGCGCTGGCAGCGCGGGGCGGCGACGCGGTGGTGCGCGACATCGTGCTCTGGCGCAAGCTGCGTGCCGGCGAGGGCACGATGGCCGAATACCAATCCTTCACCAGCCGCCGCGGGAGTTGGCCCGGCCAGGATCAGCTCGCCAAGGCGGTGCTCGGCGCGCGGAGAGAGAGCCCGTCGCGTTACGGCGCGCTCCACGGCCAGGCGGCCGAGAACTGGGCACAGTTCTCCCGGCTCTGGAAGGCGCGCCGCTATGACGAGGCTGAGCGGTTTCTCGACCGGGTCAGCAGCAGCGCGCAGACCCTGGGGGCGCCCGGGCGCTGGGCCAACCGCCGCGTGCGCCTCGCCCGGCGTGCGGCGCGGGAGGGGCGGAACGAGCTTGCCTACCGGCTGGCCAGCCGTCACTTCACCACCCCCGATATCGGCTACGACCACGCTGACCTCGAGTGGGTCGCGGGCTGGGTCGCGCTCCGCAAGCTGGGCGACGCCAAGCGCGCAAGGGCACATTTTGAGCGCTTCGAGACACTGATCGAGACACCCATCTCGCTCGGTCGCGCCGGCTACTGGATCGGACGCGCAGCCGAGGCGATGGGCGATGTCGATGCTGCCCGGGCCGCCTATGCGCGCGGTGCGCGGCATCAGACGTCCTTCTATGGCCAGCTCGCCGCCGCCCGGATCGGAGCGCCTGGCGATCCGAAGCTCGCGAACGGTAGCCTGCCCGACTGGCGCGCGACACCCATCGAGCGCTCGGATGCCGCCCGCATGGCGGCGATCCTGCACTATGCCGGGGAGGACAGCCTTGCGTGGCAGAGCTTCGCGCATCTGGCCGAGCACGCGCGGGACGAGCAGGAGCTGCAGGGCTTGGCCGGCCTCGCGCTCGCGCTCGGGCAGGAACATCTGGCGGTGCGCGTCTCGAAAAAGGCGGCGCGCAAGGGCGTGGTGCTCCATGCGGCCTATTACCCCGTGACCGAGCTCTCCCAATACGTAACGGCCGTCGAGCCCGCGCTCGCCATGTCGCTCGCGCGCCAGGAGACGGAGCTCAATCCCCGTGCCATCAGTCATGCCGGTGCGCGCGGATTGATGCAGTTGATGCCTGCCACGGCGCGCAAGGTCGCGGGCTGGATCGGTGAGCCCTACTCCGCCTCCCGGCTGACGGCGGACTGGCGGTACAACGCGCGCCTCGGGCAGACCTATCTCGCCCGCCGCATCTCGCAACTCGGCGGCTCCTATGTGCTTGCCGCCGCTGCCTACAACGCGGGCAAGGGCCGGGTCGACGACTGGGTGATCGACTACGGCCATCCGCTGCGCGGCGAGGTCGACATGGTCGATTGGATAGAGATGATCCCCTTCAACGAGACGCGCAACTACGTGCAGCGCGTTATGGAGGGTCTCTACATCTACCGCGCGCGCATCACCGCCCGAACCGGCCCGATGACCATCGAGCAGGACCTCGCCCGCGGCATCCGATAGGGCGAAGGCCGACCCGATCGCCCGACAGGCACAGCCTGTCAGGCGGCGGTTTGTCCGGATCCGAGGCTATCGCGATCCCACGGCGCCGCCCGGCGCGCAGGCGCAGACGCAGCGTTGCGCTCCCGCCACACCGGCGCTGTCGCGGATGCCACGACCGGATGCTCGAAAGGCCGCCTCGAGATAAAAACCGTTCCAGCCCGGAGCTTTTCACGCGAAGTGGACGCGAGAGTGCTCGTTGTCACACCCGCATAACAAGAACCCCTGCAGTCTCAGCGAAGGAACGTAGCGTAAGCATTGCGGAGGATACGCCATGGAAGAACAGTCACCTGAGCTTACCGTCGATGAGGTTTCGCAGTTCGTCACTGTCGACGATGCGACGCCCAGCATCTCCGTCCTCTGGGATCGCGCCGTGCAGCAGGCTGTCGTCGAGGAGGGCCCCGGACCCACGATCGCCAGCCGCGCCTACGCCATCGTCCACACCGCGATGTACGAGGCATGGGCCGCCTATGACCCTCTGGCCATAGGGTGGGCAGAGAACGGTCCGGGCCAGCGCCCTGCGGCCGAGAACACCGACGCGAACAAGGTTGTTGCGATGAGCTACGCGGCCTTCGTCGCGCTCATCGACCTCTTCCCCGAACAGCGTCCCATCTTCGAAGCGCTGATGGACGAGCTCAGCCTGCCCTCCGATATCGAGCTGCTCTTCCCCGCCGAAGGATCGCCCACGGCCGTCGGGCTGCAGGCCGGTGGCGCCGTGGTGGCCGCGCGCGCCGATGACGGCGCGAACCAGGCCAACGGCTACGCAGACACGACAGGCTACCAGCCCTTCAATACGAGCCCGTTAGAGATCAACGATATCACGCGCTGGACGCCGGAAAGCGTGCCTGTCGACCCGGAGGACGCAAGCCCCGAGCAGTCCTTCCTGACGGCGCATTGGGGCGAGGTGGCACCCTTCGGTTTTGCCGATGGCGGCGATTTCCGCCCGGTGGCGCCCGAGCCCTTCTTCCTCCCGGGCGTCGAGGGTACGCTCGACATCGATGCGGGCACCGTGACGATCGACGGTGAAACTATCCCGGTTACGCGAGACCTGATCGGCACCGTGATCAACCCGCGCTTCGTCACGCAGGCCGAGGAAGTCGTCGCCTTCTCCGGCGGGCTCACCGACGAGCAGAAGCTGATCGCCGAGTTCTGGGAGGACGCGGGCGGCACCTCCTTTCCGCCGGGCACCTGGATGACCTTTGGCCAGTTCGTCAGTGCGCGGGAGGACCATACGGTCGACGAGGACGCGCGCCTCTTCTTCACGCTCGCCAACGCGGTGATGGATGCAGGCATCGCGACATGGGAATCGAAGACCTTCTACGACTACGCGCGCCCCGTGAGGGCGATCCGCGATCTCGGGGAGCTTGGCCTGATCGGGGAAGAGGGTGTCGACGAGCTGACGGGCGAGGAGGGCTTCGTGATCGAGGCCTGGGGCGGCCCGGGCGAGGGCACGCGCACCATTCTGGCGGAGAACTTCATCACCTATCAGACGCCCGGCAAGGACGTCTCTCCGCCCTTCGCCGAATACACGTCCGGCCACAGCGCCTTCTCCGCGGCGGGCGCCGCGGTGCTCCGCGCCTTCTCGGAGACGGATGCCTTCGGGGCGAGCGTGCTCTTCCCCACCGGCACGTCGCGCTTCGAGAACGGCTTGACGCCGACAGAGGACCTGACGCTCGCCTGGGCCACGTTCCAGGAGGCGGCGGACGAAGGCGGCATCAGCCGTCTCTACGGCGGCATCCACTTCGAGGACGGCGATCTCAACGGTCGGCTGCTCGGCGAGCAGGTGGGCCAGGCGGCCGTGGCCGAGGCCATCCGCCTCATTCAAGGCGGCAGCTTCGACGCCGAACGGGACCTCGCGCTCGAGGTGGCGCGGCTATACGAAGCCCTGCTCGGGCGCCGCGGCGACAGCGGCGGCGTCAGCTACTGGACGGGGGAGCGGGGCGGCGATGCCTTCGCCCCGGAGGTGCTGGCCAATGCCTTCATCGTCAGCGACGAGTTCGCGGCGCTGGCGGGAGACCCCGGCGATCTTTCCGCTGCAGCCTTCGTCGATCTCCTCTTCGCCAATCTCGAGCTGGACCGGGAGACGACGTCGCTCGACGAGCAGCTCGAGGCGGATATCGTCGGCGGCGCGAGCTTCGCCCAAGCCGCGGCCAGCTTCGTCTCCAGTGCCTTCGTGGTGGCAGAGACGGCCTATCTCGAGACGCTCTACGAGACGAGCGACGGCGTCTTCGCCTTCGCGTGATGCGGACCGTGCGGCGCCTCTCGCCAGGCGCCGCGCAAACTCCGCGCGTCAACATGGTTCCTTAACGCCGCCGCTTCGGCCTATGCTCGACGCAAAAAGGCGGGAGCGGGCGTCATGACGGACATCGCCAAGCGGGTCTACGACCACACCTGGAAGATCGACCCGATCATCCGCTCGGTGCTCGATACCGATTTCTACAAGCTCCTCATGTGCCAGAGCATCTTCCGGCACCACCGCGAGACCCAGGTCACCTTCAGCCTCATCAACCGCAAGGCGGAGGTGCCGCTCGCCGAGCTGATCGACGAGCAGGCCCTGCGAGAACAGCTCGACCATATCCGTGGCCTTCGCCTCTCCCGCGGTGAGAGCACCTTTCTGCGCGGCAACACCTTTTACGGCCGCCGCCAGATGTTCGCGCCCGACTTCATCGAATGGCTCGAAGAATTCCGCTTTCCGGAGTACCGGCTCGAACGGGTGGGCGACCAGTACGAGCTGACATTCGAGGGGCGCTGGATGGAGACGACGCTCTGGGAGGTCCCGGCGCTGGCCGTCCTCATGGAGCTCCGCTCACGCGCTGTGCTGCGGGAGATGGGCAAGTTCGAGCTCCAGGTGCTCTATGCCCGGGCCATGACCCGGGTCTGGGAGAAGATCGAGCGGCTGCGCGCGCTCGATGGCATCCGGATCGCCGATTTCGGCACCCGCCGGCGGCACAGCTTCCTCTGGCAGGACTGGTGCGTGCAGGCGATGGGGGAGGGGCTGGGCGACAGCTTCCTCGGCACCTCCAACTGCCTGATCGCCATGCATCGCGAAGTGGAAGCGGTGGGCACCAACGCACATGAGCTGCCCATGGTCTATGCCGCGCTGGCGGAGGATGATGACGAAGCGCTTGCCGCAGCTCCCTACAGGGTGCTGGCGGACTGGCAGGAGGAGTACGGCGCAAATCTCCGCGTCATTCTGCCCGATACCTACGGCACGCCCGGGTTCCTCGAGAACGCGCCGGACTGGCTCGACGACTGGTCCGCGGTGCGGGTCGATAGCGGTGATCCCTTCGAGATCGGCGACTACGTGATCGACTGGTGGAAGCGTCGTGGGCAGGACCCGACGCAAAAGCGGATCATCTTCTCGGATGGGCTGGACGTGCCCCTGATCGAGCGCCTGCATGCCTATTTCGACGGTCGCGTGCAGGCGGGCTATGGCTGGGGCACGCTGCTGACCAACGATTTCCGCGGCTTCACGCCCGCCGGCGCGCTCGACCCGTTCAGCCTGGTATGCAAGGTCTCGGCGGCCAACGGCAGGGAGACGGTGAAGCTCTCGGACAATCCCGCCAAGGCGATGGGGCCGGAGGCGGAGGTCGAGCGCTATCGCCGCGTGTTCGGCGTGGGCGAGCAGCGCAACCGCCGCCTCGTCGTCTGAGCGATCGGGTCGCGCGGCGTGCCTTCAACCTTCCGCAGCTTCCTCGCCAGCGTCGCGGGGCAGGCCCTCAGCCTGCTCATACACTTCCTCTTCGCGCCGCGCGCGTTCTGGGAGGGCGCAGATCCTTCGCCCGAGCAGCGGGTCTACTTCGCCAACCATGCCTCCAACGGGGATTTCGCGATCGTCTGGGCGGTGTTGCCCCACGCCCTCCGACGGCGCACACGTCCCGTGGCCGCGGCGGACTACTGGCGCGGCGCCCTGCGCCGGTTCGCGGCCCGGGACGTCTTCAACGCGGTCCTCATCGAGCGCCGGCCCGAGATGCGGAATGAGGATCCGGTCGAGCAGATGGTTGCGGCGCTCGACAAGGCGGCAGCACTCCTGATCTTTCCCGAGGGCGGGCGCAGCCGTGGCGAGGTCCTGCCCTTCAAGACCGGCCTCTATCATCTCGCGACGCGGCGCCCGGGTCTGCCGCTCGTTCCCGTCTGGATCGACAATCTCAACCGCGTGCTGCCGAAGGGGGAGATCATCCCAGTACCCCTTCTCTGCACCGTCACCTTCGGCGCGCCGATCACGCTCCTCGAAGGGGAGGAGAAGGCGGCCTTCCTCACCCGCGCCCGAGACGCGCTGCTCGCCACCCGACCGAGCGATGACGATCAGAAAGACGAGCCCGCCCGGGAGGTGACGGCATGAACGACGAGATGCCGGCCAACCTCCTCCCGCTTTTCGGCGGGATCGCGGCCCTTCTGACGGTGGCGACGGTCATCGGCGCCGTGCTGCGCGCGCGCCTCGGCCCGGACGAGCCGACGGTGGCCAATCTCAACGCCCGCATCTCCGCCTGGTGGATCATGATCGCGGCGATGGGTGTCGCATTCCTCGCGGGCCGTGCGGGCGTGGTGATGCTTTTCGCGCTTTGCTCCTTCGCCGCCCTTCGCGAGTTCCTGACGCTGACCCACACGCGGCGGGCGGATCATCCGGCGCTGGTCGCGGTCTTCTTCGTTTTCCTGCCGCTTCAGTATGCCTTGGTCTGGATCGACTGGTACGGGCTCTACTCCATCTTCATCCCAGTCTACGGCTTTCTCTTCCTGCCAATGCTGGCGGCGATACGGGGGGACAGCGGGCGCTATCTCGCACGCATCGCCGAGGTGCAGTGGGCGTTGATGATTGCCGTCTTCTGCATCAGCCACGTGCCTGCGCTCCTCTATCTGCAAGTCCCCGGCTACGAGGGGGCGGAGGTGCTACTGATCGCGTTCCTGGTGGCGGTCGTCCAGTTCTCGGACGTCATGCAGTATGTCTGGGGCAAGCTTATCGGGCGAAGAAAGCTCGCGCCCAGCCTGTCGCCATCGAAGACCGTCGAGGGCGCTGTCGGTGGCATCGCCACCGCCTCGCTCGCCGGGGCCGCGCTCTGGTGGATCACGCCCTTCACGCCGCTGGCCGCTGGGCTCATGGCGCTCGCGATCTGCCTCATGGGCCTCATTGGGGGCCTCGTCATGTCGGCGATCAAGCGTGACCGTGGCGTAAAGGACTGGGGCCATCTGATCCCGGGCCATGGCGGGTTTCTGGACCGGCTCGACAGCGTGATCTTCTCGGCCCCCGTCTTCTTCCATCTGACGCGTTTCTGGTATTCGGCCACATGATCGTCGCGCATTCCGCCCTCGCCCGTCTCGCCCGCGCCAAGCCCGCGCAGATGGGCGCCGCGTTTCCTCTGATGGGCGGCGGCGCCTGCCGTGCGAACAGCCGCCATCATTGGCCCGAACCGGCCGTCGCCGCGGCGCTTGTGGTCCCGGCCGGTATCGCCTCGACCCACGCCGCACTGCACGGCCACACGCTCAGGCGGCTGCGGGAGGCGGCGCGATGACGGAGACGGTCGAGAAAGGCGGAACCCGGCGCCCGCAGGCAGCGCGCGAGGCGGCAGCGATCCGCTCCCTCGCGCGGCGGCTCGCCCGCGCCGGCGTCAGGCCGAACCGGATCAGCCAGGCGGGCCTCCTCGCCGCAATCCTTTCCGGGGCGTTCCTCTGGGCGGGGGGCGAGGCCGGCAGCGCGCCGCTCCTCCTCCTCGGTGCGTGTCTTGCTGGCTTGCGGCTCCTCGCCAACCTCCTCGACGGGCTCGTCGCCATCGAGGGTGGCCTTGCGGAGGCGGACGGACCCTTCTGGAACGAAGTGCCCGACAGGCTGTCGGACGCGGCGGTGCTGGTGGGCGCGGGCCTCGCTGCGGGCCTGCCCGCACTCGGCTGGGCCGGTGCTGCGCTCGCGATCCTCACCGCCTACGTGCGGGAGGCCGGCACGGCGCTCGGGCTCGCCGCCGACTTCCGGGGACCCTTCGCCAAGCCGCAGCGCATGGCGGGCATCGCCGCCGGGGCCGTGATCGCGGCCCTCCTGCTCTGGGCCGGGGTCCGGGAAGGCGCGCTCGCGCTTGGCGCCGCGCTCTGGCTCGTCACGCTCGGCACGGGTCTCACCGCGTTCCGCCGCGCCCTCGGCCTGCGCGCGGCTCTCCTCTCTCGCGACCGTTCGCCGGGATCGGGCTAGGGGGTTCCCAGCGCGCGCCCGCCGCGTCACTCTCCCGTCCCTGTCCCAGCGATGCCCAACGCTCAAGGAACCCGCCGATGACCGCCATCACCCACTGCGTCTTCGACGCCTACGGCACGCTCTTCGACGTCGGCAGCGCCGCGCAGGATGCGGCGGCCGAGGAAGCCTTCGAGGTGATCAAGGAGAGCTGGCAGCCGATCGCCGAGACGTGGCGGGAGAAACAGCTCGCCTATACCTGGCTGCGTGCGACCGCCGGCTGTCACACCGATTTCTGGACCGTGACGCGGCAGGCGCTCGACTGGACGCTGGAGTATTACGAGCTTGCGGAGATCGAGGGGCTACGCGACCGTCTTCTCGCGCTCTACTGGGAGCTCAGGCCCTATGAGGAGGTGCAGCGCACGCTCACCGCGCTCAAGGGCATGGGCCAGGTGCTCGCGATCCTCTCGAACGGCGAGCCCGAGATGCTGGAGGCCGCGGTCATCAGCGCACGGCTCGGCGACACCTTCGATGCCGTGCTGTCGGCGGAGCAGGTGGGCGTCTTCAAGCCGCATCCAAGGGTCTACGACCTTGTCGAGAAGACCTTCGGCTGCTGCCGTCACGAGGTCCTCTTCGTCTCCTCGAACGGCTGGGACGCCTGCTCCGCCGCCGCCTACGGCTTTCGCACGCTCTGGGTCAATCGCCGGGCGGAGCCGGTCGACCGTCTGCCGGTACGCCCGAACTTCGTTGCGGAGAGCCTGGTCGGTCTGCCGCGCGTTATCGAGGGGCTCTGAGCCATGCCAAATTTCGACGCCCCCGACGGCAGCCGCCTGGTCTTCGACGACGAGGGCCCGCGCGACGGCGCAGCCCCGCCGGTCCTCTGCCTCGCCGGGCTGACGCGCGATGCGCGGGACTTCCGCGGGCTGGCCGCGCATCTGACGCCCGATCGCCGCGTCGTCCGCCTCGATGCGCGCGGGCGGGGTCGGAGCGCTTGGGCGAAAGACCCGATGAAGGAGTACACGTTACCCGTGGAGGTGGGCGACGCGATCGCGCTCCTCGATCATCTCGAGATCGCGCACGCCGTCGTCATCGGCACGTCGCGGGGTGGCCTGCAGGCAATGGGCATCGCCGCGGGCGCCAAGGATCGGCTGGCTGGCGTGATCCTCAACGATATCGGCCCCGTGGTCGAGACGGCGGGGCTCGAGGCGATCATGGCCTATATCGGCCGCCAGCCCGAGGCCAAGGACCGCGCCGGCGCGGCAAGGGCGCTCTCCGTCAGCATGGCGCGGCACTATCCCGATTTCGGGGCGGCGGACTGGTACGCGCTGGCCGGGGATCTCTTCGTCTTCGACAAGGACGGCCGGCCTATGCTGTCCTATGATCCGTCGCTGGCAGAGCCTGTGAAGGCCGCATTCGGCACGCCGCAGCCCGACCTCTGGCCTCTCTTCGACGCTTTCGAAGGCGTGCCGCTCGCCTGCATCCGCGGGGCACATTCGGACATCTTGTCGGCGGAGACGCTAGCCGAGATGGCACGGCGCCGGCCGGACATGGCGCATGTGACGCTCGCCGATCGCGGGCATGTCCCGCTGCTCACCGAGCCGGAGGCCGTGGCGCTTATCGACCGTTTCCTGGACCGCTGCGCATCGTGATGCGCGGTGCGGGCTGGCCATGGGTGCCCGTTCGCGCGTCGCGGTGCTTCGCCCCGCGCCTTGCTCCGCCCACCCGCCAGCCCGCACCCTCCGATGGCGCACCGTTGACGGGTTGGGGAGAGGCTGTCGGGCTGATAGCGTCGCGCTGGACGTGGGAAAGAGGATGCCATGCTCGATCATCGTGACCCTGCCGTCGGCATCGACGACATCCGCGCCGCTGCTGCGAGGCTTGCCGGTGTGGCCCGTCGCACGCCGCTTCTCGAGAGCCCGCATCTCAACCGGCTCGCCGGGCGGCGCGTGCTGGTCAAGGCCGAGTGCCTGCAACTCACCGGCAGCTTCAAGTTCCGCGGCGCGTGGTCGGCGCTTACAGCGCTGCCGGAGGCGGTGCGGGCGCGCGGGGTCATCGCGTTCTCCTCGGGCAACCACGCCCAGGGCATCGCGCATGCCGCGGAGCGCCTCGGGGTGCCGGCGGTCATCGTGATGCCGGCCGACGCACCGGCGCTCAAGATCGCCAACACCCGTGCCCACGGCGCCGAGGTCGTGCTTTACGACCGCGCCGGCGGAGAGAGCAGGGAGGAGCGTGGCAAGGCTATCGCCGAGGAGCGTGGGCTAACCCTCATCCGCCCCTTCGACGAGCCGATGGTGATCGCGGGGCAGGGGACCACGGGCCTCGAGATCGCGGCACAGGCCGCCGAGGCGGGCGTGCACAAGGCCGACATGCTCATCTGTGCGGGCGGCGGTGGGCTCGCGGCAGGGATCGCTCTTGCACTCGCCGCGGAGGCCCCTGGGCTGCGCCCGCGTACGGCGGAGCCCGCCGGCTTCGACGACTGGGCCCGCTCGCTCGCGGCCGGCGCACCCGAAAGTAATGAGACGGAGAAGGGTTCGATCTGCGATGCGATCCTGACGCCCATGCCCGGCAGACTGACCTGGCCGATCCTCTCCGCCATGGCCGGACCGGGCCTCGCCGTCACCGACGACGAGGCGATGCGCGCCATGGCCGCGGCCTTTCTACGTCTCAAGATCGTGCTCGAGCCTGGCGGTGCGGTCGCCCTCGCCGCCGCCCTTTCGCGTCCCGACGATATCGCGGGCGATGCGGTGATCTGCACGGCCTCCGGCGGTAATGTGGACCCCGCGCTCTTCATCGAGGCGCTTTCCCGCCACGGCGATACCGTCTGAAAGTCGGACGCTGCTTCCTGTCAGGGGGCGCAGGGACGGCGGGTGGGCGGAGCAAGGCGCGGGGCGGTCCGCCCCGCGACGCGCGAACGGGCGCCCGACGGCCCGCCCCCAGTGCTGCTCAGCGGGGCGGCGGCAGGGTCGCGGGCTTCGTGCAGGCGCGCGCGACGCTGCCGGTGCAAGGCCGCGGCATCAGGTGTTCCCGCGTCAGGCAGATGCGCACCTCCCGGATCCAGCGCCCCCGGCATGTGACCACGGTCGAGGCAGGCGTCAGCGCCGCGTTCACATCCAGGAACGCCGCCTCGACGACGCTGGCATCGATGCGTACGGGCCGGCCGATCTCGCGCAGGAGCGACGGGCGCTTCACCTTCTCGAACGCCGTCCGCGCCTTCTCGAAATAGTCGCGGGGCGAGAGGCCCGAGCAGCGGCCATGCTTCTTCCATTGGTGCCAGGCGAGCCCGCCCGATCCCATGATATCCGCCATCGCGCCCGTCTCCTCGCGCGTGGCATCGCGCCCTGCCGCACGGCAGTATTCCGGCCAGCCCTCGATGCGTTGTGGCCAGAGCCCGTGCAGGATGAAGCCTGTCCCCGTACCGTCGCGGCACGTGGGCGCGCCGCGCGCGTCGCCCTCGCTCGCGCACCAACTCGGCTGCCAGGAGAGGGCCATGACGTAGTAGTCGAACTTGCCCGCCGGCTCGGCCGCGGCGGCAGGTGCGGTCGCGAGAACCGGGTGGAGGCCCGCAAGCAGGACCGTGAGGACCACAGGAATAAGCGCTTTCATTCCGTCTCCGGATTGTTATATCTCCGCCAACCCCCGACATCGCCACCGCGCTGCACGGGGCCCCGCCGCCGGCAAAGCGGCGCGGGGCGTGCGCGAGGCTATGCCGGCTGACCGAGACAATAAAGGAGGACGCGAGGATGTCCGACGACCTGCCGCTCATGCCGAAGGCCACCGCAGTCTGGCTCGTGGACAACACCACGCTCACCTTTCGCCAGATCGGCGATTTCTGCGGCATGCACGAGCTCGAGGTGTCCGGCGTTGCCGACGGCGAGGTGGCCGTTGGCATCAAGGGAATGGACCCTGTCGCCGGCAACCAGCTCACTGCCGAGGAGATCAAGCGCTGCGAGGCGGATCCCATCGCGCGCCTCAAGCTGCTGAAGCGCAAGCTCGCGCCCGAGCCCAAGAAGAAGGCGCCGCGCTACACGCCTGTCTCCAAGCGGCAGGACCGCCCGGCTGCCATCGCCTGGCTGGTGCGCTATCATCCGGAGCTCGAGGATCGGCAGATCTCCAAGCTGATCGGCACGACGAAGCCGACCATCCAGTCGATCCGCGACAAGAGCCATTGGAACTACTCCAACCTTCAGCCGGTGGACCCGGTTGCGCTGGGGCTTTGCAAGCAGATCGACCTGGACCGTGCGGTGCGCGAGGCGGCGGACAAGCGCGCCAAGGCGGCGGAGGCCGTGCCGACGCCCGAGGAGCGGCTGTCGCTGCTCTCGACGGACGAGGCGCTGGCGCGCGAGGCGGAAGCGCCCGAGCAGGAGCTGCCGACCGCGATCAAGGGGCTCGAGAACTTCAGCCTCGACGATCCGCGCGCGGAGGAGGACGATGACGATCCGCGCCGCAAGGGCGAAGCCGCGAGCGGCGATGTCGATGCCGAGAGCTTCTTCAACCTGCCAAAGGACGACGAACGCGGCTGACCGCGCCGGGCCTGCATGCGGCGTCCTGTTGTGCTCTCTGGACTGCCTGGCGTCGTCATCAACTGCGTGAACGATGTCGAACCTGCACCCGCCGTTCGGCGGGAGCGGGCGGCTATCTCGGGCGCGCCGCATGTGCCGAGTCATCTCCGCTGCAGCGACGCAATAGGGCATCGCCGTCGTGCCGATAGCCAGCCGGAGGATATCCTGGGCCATCGCTGGCCGTCCGGGGAGATGATCACGGAGCGTCGGATGGGCCGCATGACCTAGGGGCGCCGGTGCTCGACACAGCCGCCGAAGGGCTGGAGGGCACCGCCGCGCGCCTCGTCGCGCTGACCGAAGCGACGGGCTGAAAGCAGGCGCGCGCGAGCGGTCGTCTCAGCGGACGGGTGATGCCAGGGGATCGAGCACGCTTCGGCCGCCATCGACCGTCAGTACCTGGCCGGTGATAAAGCCCGCGCCGGGCGAGGCGAGGAAGTGGGCGGCCTCCGCCACCTCTTCCGCCTCTCCGATCCGTCCCATCGGCGTGACGCGCAGCATCTCTGCGCGCAGATCCTCCCGTTCCTTCATCGCCGCCCGCAGCCGCTCGGTCATCACGGCGCCGAGGGCAAGCGCGTTGACCCGGATCCGGTGCGGCGCGAGGCCGACGGCCATCGAGCGCGTCAGTTGTTCTAACGCCGCACAGCTTACCGAGAAGGCCAGCAGCTCAGGCACCGTCCGGCTCGCGGCGACCGAGGAGATGTTGAGGATCGCGCCGCCGAAATCCTCCTCCGCCTCCGCAAGCTCGATCATCCGCTTGGAGACGGCCTGAGCCAGAAGGAAGGACGCGGTGACATTCTCTTCCAGCGCCTCCGAGAGCCCGCGGGCCTCGAGTTCGGCGAAGGCACCATGGGCGGTGGCGCGCGGGACCTGCACCAGGATATCCACCCGCTCGAAGGCATCCATCGTCGCGGCCACCAGGTTTGCGGCGCCGAGCCGGTCGGACAGCGAGTGTGCGAACTTGACCGCCTTGTCGCCTGCCTTGAGGTCCGCATGCGCGGTGGTTAGCGCGCGATCCTGCTCGTCGGCCATCATGACCCGCGCGCCGGCCTCGATGAAACGCGCCGCGATGGCGGTGCCGACCGCGCCGGCGGCGCCGGTCACAATGGCCACCTTGCCGCCCAGTTGATCGGGCATGAGAACTCCGTGAAGAGGCTTCGCGCCCCGTCCCTTAGGCGCCGACCAGAGACTGGCCCCCGCTGCGCGCGCTGTCGACCGCTAATCGCGCTCACTCGTGAGCCCGCAGGGCATGGCTCGAACCCGGCCCGCATCATGGAGGCACCGCGCCAGCCGTTGCGCCAATCGGTTTGACAGCGCCCGTACCGCGCGGTCAGCCTGTCCGAAAGCCGCCGCGCCGTGAACGGACGCGGACGGTCCAAGAAGGAGAGGGAGGCCGCAGGAGCATGGGTGAGCGTGACGACTTCCTGGCCCGCCGGCCGGCAAATTTCCAGCCGCTCACGCCGCTCGGCCAGCTCGAGCGTGCCGCGTCCGTCTTCCCGTCGCGTCCGGCGATCGTTCATGGCGAGGAGATCACGGACTATGCAGGCTTCTATGCCCGCGCCCGGCGCCTCGCCGCGGCGCTCCGGGCTGCCGGGGTCAAGGCGGGGGAGGTGGTCTCGACGCTCCTCTTCAACACGCCGCCACAGCTCGAGGCGCATTATGGCGTGCCAATGGCCGGCGCGGTGCTCAATGCCGTGAACACGCGCCTCTCGGCGGGGGAGGTGGCGTACATCCTCGATCATGCGCCGGCGCGCTGCGTCATCGTCGACGCGGAGCTGGTGCCGCTTCTGGCCGAGGCGCTGGGAAGCATGGTGATGCCGAAGCCGCAGGTGGTGGTCTATGTGGACCCCACTGCGCCTGGACCGGGTGGCCTCGGTGTGGACTACGAGGCGTTTCTGGCCGATGGCGATCCTGAGTTCGACTGGCAGATGCCGGCCGACGAGTGGGACACGATCAGCCTCAACTACACATCCGGCACGACTGGCCGGCCAAAGGGCATTCTCTATCACCACCGCGGGGCGGCGCTCCTGGCGCAGTCCAACCTCCTGCACGCCAACCTCGGCGCGCCGCCGGTCTATCTCTGGACGCTGCCGATGTTTCACTGCAATGGCTGGTGCTTCCCCTGGTCGGTCTCCTATGCGGCGGGCACCCATGTGTGCCTGCGTCAGGTGCGGGCGGGGCCGATCTACGATGCCATCGCGCGGCACGGCGTGAACCTCCTCTGCGGGGCGCCCATCGTGATGTCCGTCATCCTGAACGCCGCGGCAGAGGAGAAGCGGGCAGCACCGCGCCCCGTGCGCTTCTTCACCGCCGCCGCCCCGCCGCCCGAGAGCGTGCTGGCCGCCATGGCCGAGGCGGGCTTCGAGGTGACGCATGTCTACGGGCTGACGGAGGTCTACGGCCCCGCGGTGGTGAACGAGTGGCAGGGTGAGTGGGACGCACTTCCCGGCCCCGAGCAGGCGCGGCTGAAGGCGCGGCAGGGCGTGCGCTACGCGGCGCTCGAGGCGCTTTCGGTGCGCGATCCGGAGACGCTCGCGCCGGTGCCGGCGGATGGGCAGACGCTGGGCGAGGTCATGTTCCGCGGCAATGTCGTGATGAAGGGCGTTCACAAGGATCCGGAGGCGACCGAAGCGGCGCTGGCGGGCGGCTGGTTTCACTCGGGCGATCTCGCGGTGACGCATCCCGACGGCTACATCCAGCTACGCGACCGGGCGAAGGACATCATCATCTCGGGGGGCGAGAACATCTCCTCGATCGAGATCGAAAACGTGCTGCATGCCCATCCTGCGGTGGCCTTTGCCGCCGTGGTCGGCGCGCCGCACGAGAAGTGGGGCGAGACGCCCGTCGCGCATGTGGAGCTCAAGCCCGATTCCGAGGTGGACGAGGCGGCGCTGCTGGCCTTCGTGCGGGAGCGGCTGGCCCGCTTCAAATGCCCGACCGAGGTGGTCTTTTGCGAGCTGCCGAAGACCTCGACCGGCAAGATCCAGAAATTTGCGCTCCGACGGGGATAAGGGATCGGGTCGTCGAGCCAAGCGGAATCCCGGCTGATCGCCGGGATGCTTCTTCGTGGGCACCCGGTGGCTGTGGGCGGTTTACGGGGGAAATGCGCAGCCCCTGGTTGAATCTGATGCGATCCCGGTTGCGAAGGGCGGTCCCGGCCGGCATCGTGGGCCAATGAAGAGGGGCATTTTCATTGTCGGGGTCCTCTCAGCCGGGATTGCGTCCGCCGCGGTGCCGCCGGTCGCGCCTGCGGAGAAGGATGATGTCATGATGGTCGCCGGAGTGGCGCTCGATGCCGTGGTCCCCGAGACCGGCCTTCGCGCGGAAGCCGAGCCGCCGGTGCTTCTTGCCAGCCAGCGCCTGCGCCGGCGCATGGGGGGCATCCGCCGAAAGTTCACTCTGCGGGGCGGGTCGCGGACGAGGCCCCCCGGTGTCACGCGCGGACCCTATGGCGTCGAGGAGCGGTCGACGACCGACAGGGGCGGGCGGGTGAGCGAGCCGCCGGTCGATGGCATCGAACGCACGCCCCTTCCCAGGTTCAACAGCGGGCCGAAGAGGCTCCGCGCGGACGGTCAGGCGCTCGAGTAGTCGACGCGTTTCGGTGCGGCGGGAATGCGTTCGGTCGGGCGGCGCCCGGTTTCGATGCGCTCATTCAGACGCAGCGTTGGCCGGGTGTCGGCGCGACACGGCGGCGGGTGCCGGAGGTTTCGTCCCGCGCCGCGACCCCCTCGCCTTCCCGGATCGCAGCGATCGTCTCGGGCGGCAGGCCCGCGATGGCAAGGAGCAGTGCCTCGGAATCCAGCGCTCGGAGATCGAGCTCCAGCGTGCCGCGAAAGCCTGTCGCCGTGCCGCGCTCGATGGCGATCCCGCCATCGCCTGCGACGCAGAAGTCGGCGCCTGCGAGGACGAGGGCCGCCACAAGCGTGTCCCGCCGCTGGGTCAGGCGGGCGGCCGTGCTGCCGGCGTTGGCGCCCTCCGCCTCGAGCGTCACGGCAAAGGCCGTCTCGGCGCCGCCGCCGACGCGGACACGCTTCGGCGTAGCGGGGGACATGGGCTGCGCCTCCGCCTCCTCGACCGGATCGGGCTCCGGCGGTGGCGGGGTGATGACGACGACATCCGGGTCATCATCGTCGTGAATGCCTATGCCATAGGGAAAGCCGTAGAGACCGCGACGGCGATGGAAACCATGCTTGCGATGTCGGCGGTGGGGGCGCTGGCGCGGACGCTCGAGGCCCGGGCCGTTGTTGTAGGCTGGCGCGCCGCTGCGTATGGACGCGCCGAGGCGCCCCGCTGTCAGCGGCGCCCGGGCGACCCTTCCGACGCGGGCGGATACGGCTCCGCTGGCGGCGATGCCCTGCACGCCGGCGCGTGCGCTGTCCGCGGCCGCTACCGGTGCGATGACAGGTGCGGCGACGAGAAGCGCCGCGGCGATGAGGATACGCTTGATCATGGGAACAAGATTGGCGTTCCCGGGCTTCCGCGCAACGTCGCAGCGCCGAATTCACGATCACAACCCTGCCTTTGACGGTCTCGATCCAGTGCCCGAAGGCGCCCTCACGCGCCAGGACCTCCGGACGCCCGCCTGACGGGAACGAGCGAGACTGGGCCGAGTGTTGTCCGGCGCATTGCTGCCGAACGCTGGGCATCCGCTCTTGCACAGCATGCGCGAGCGTTCTCGCAGTGCCCCCGGACATCAGCCGAACGGCACGGTTATGGCTTTCGGCGCGGCCGGGTCGCGCCGGGCGACGATGTGCTTCCGTCGGGGCGAGGCGCGCCTAGCCGTCCGTGAGAACGATCAGGAGGTCCTTCGCCTCGACCTGTGAGCCCACGCTGTGTACCACGCGCTCGACGACGCCGGCCTTCTCCGCCCGGATGGCCGTCTCCATCTTCATCGCCTCGAGGGTCAGCAGCAGCTCGCCCGCCTGCACCTTCTTGCGCGGCTCGACGGCGACGGAGCCGATGATGCCGGGCATCGGCGCGGCAACGTGATTGGCGTTGCCCTCCTCCGCCTTCTCGGATCTTGCGGCCGTGGCGGAGATGCGCCGGTCGGCGACGCGGATGGTGCGCGGCTGCCCGTTGAGCTCGTAGAAGACGCGGACATTGCCGCGCTCGTCCGGGTCCGACCAGGTCTGGAGCCGGATGACGAGCGTCACCCCGGGGCGGAGATCGACCGCGATCTCCTCGCCGGTCTCCATCCCGTAGAAGAACGTCGGCGTGGGCAACACTCGGACGGGCCCATAGTCCCGCCGCCGGCCCATGTAGTCGAGATAGACCTTGGGGTACATGAGGTAGCTGGCGAGGTCCTCGTCATCGACAGTATGGCCGTTCATCTCGTCCATGGCTTCCTTGCGCCTGGCCTCCAGATCCTCGGCCGGCATCAGGCTCCCGGGACGGACGTTGATGGGCTCCTCGCCCGCCAACACCTTCTTCTGCAGCGCCTCGGGAAAGCCGCCCGGGGGCTGACCGACCGCGCCCTTGAAGAACGTCACCACGCTGTCGGGGAAGGAGACGTCGGTCTTCGGGTTCTCCACATCAGCGCGGGTGAGACCCGCCGAGACCATGCTGAGCGCCATGTCGCCCACGGTCTTGGCGATGGGGGTCACCTTGATGACGTCGCCGAACATCTGGTTCACGTCGTGATAGGTGCGCGCGATCTCGGGCCAGCGGTCCTCGAGCCCCATGGAGCGGGCCTGCGCGCGAAGGTTGGTGACCTGCCCGCCGGGCATCTCGTGGAGATAGACCTCGGAGGAGCCGGAGCGTAGATCGCTCTCGAAGGGCGCATACATTCGGCGCACCTCCTCCCAGTACCGCCCGACCTCGCGGATGGCATCCAGATCGAGCCCGGTGTCCCGTTTCTGCGCCTTGAGTGCGGCCACGATCGAGCCGAGGGGAGGCTGTGAGGTAAGGCCGGAGAGCGGATCGACCGCGCCGTCCGCGGCGTCGACGCCGGCCTCCGCGGCCTTGAGCACCGAAGCGGCGGAGATGCCGGATGTGTCGTGCGTATGGAAATGAATGGGGATGCTGATCTCGCCCTTGAAGGCCTCGACCAGCTTCTTGGCCGCATAGGGCTTCACTAGGCCGCCCATGTCCTTGAGGCAGAGGATATGCGCACCCGCAGCCTCCAGCTCCCTCGCGAGGTCGACATAGTATTTGAGCGCGTATTTCGCCCGATCCGGGTCGTCTATGTCGCCAGTGTAGCAGATCGCCGCCTCGAGGATCTTGTCCTCCGTCAGCACCGCATCTATCGCGACGCGCATATTCTCGACCCAGTTGAGCGGGTCGAACACGCGGAAGACGTCCATGCCCGTGTTCGCGGCCTGCGTGATGAAGTGCTGCACCACGTTGTCCGGCAGATTGGTGTAGCCGACGCCGTTGGAGGCGCGCACCAGCATCTGCGTCAGCATGTTCGGCATGGCGGCGCGCAGCTCGCGGAGCCGCTGCCACGGGCATTCCTGCAGGAACCGATAGGCCACATCGAAGGTCGCACCGCCCCAGCACTCGACGGAGAAGAGGCCGTCGAGGTGATGGGCATAGGCCGGGGCGACGCGGATGAGATCGATGCTGCGCATGCGGGTCGCCAGCAGGCTCTGATGCCCGTCCCGCATTGCCGTGTCGGTCATCAGCAACGGCTTGGAGGCGAGCATCGCATCCGCGACCGCCTTGGGGCCCTTGTCGTCGAGGAGCTGCTTCCAGCCTGCGGGCGGCGGGTCGTCCGGCACGCGGGGCGGGACGGGCGCGTGCGCCTCGGCGGGCGGCTTCGGCCGGCCCGCGGTCTCCGGATGCCCGTTCACGCTGATATCGGCGATGTAGGTCAGCAGCTTCGTCGCCCTGTCCCGCCGCTTCTTGAAGTCGAAGAGCTCGGGCGTCGTGTCGATGAAGGTGGTCGTGTACTCCATCGACGTGAATTTTGGATGCTGGAGCAGGTTCTCGACGAATACGATATTCGTCGCGACGCCCCGGATGCGAAACTCTCGCAGCGCGCGATCCATGCGCGCCACCGCTTCCTCCGGCGTCGGCGCCCAGGCCGTCACCTTCTCCAGCAGGCTGTCATAGTAGCGCGTGATCACCGCACCCGAATAAGCCGTGCCCCCGTCAAGCCGGATGCCGAAGCCCGTAGCGCCGCGATAGGCGGTGATGCGGCCATAGTCAGGGATGAAGCTGTTATGCGGATCTTCCGAGGTAATGCGGCACTGGATCGCGTGGCCCGAAAGGTCGACGTCGCCCTGGCTCGCCTTGCCCGTCGCTTCGAAGAGCGTGGCACCCTCCATGATGCGGATCTGGGCCTTCACAATGTCGATGCCGGTCACTTCCTCGGTGACCGTGTGCTCGACCTGAATGCGCGGGTTGACCTCGATGAAGAAGAACTCGTCAGTGTCCGCATCCATCAGGAACTCGACGGTGCCGGCACAGCGATAATCGGCATGCTGCGCGATCTTGAGGCCGAGATTGCAGAGCTCCGCGCGTTGCTCGGTTGTCAGGTAGGGGGCGGGCGCGCGTTCGACGACCTTCTGGTTGCGCCGTTGCACCGAGCAGTCCCGCTCCCACAAGTGGTAGATGTTGCCGTGCCCGTCGCCGAGGATCTGGACCTCGACATGCCGGGCGCGCTGGATCATGCGCTCGAGATAGCCCTCGCCGTTGCCAAAGGCGGCCTCAGCCTCACGGCGTCCGGACGTGACCTTGTCCTCGAGCTCCCCGGGCTCCGTGATGGGCCGCATGCCGCGCCCGCCCCCGCCCCATGAGGCCTTGAGCATCATCGGGTAGCCGACTTCCTCGGCATAGTCCCGGATCTTCTCCATGTTGCCCTCGGGCTCGGGCAGCACGGGGGAGGCGGGGATGACTGGCACACCTGCGGCGACGGCGGCATTGCGTGCGCTCGCCTTGTCGCCCAGCATCCGCATCGTCTCGGCCTTGGGGCCGATGAAGGCGATACCCGCGTTCCAGCAGGCATCCACGAAGTCCGGGTTCTCGGAGAGAAAGCCGTAGCCCGGATGGATCGCATCCGCGCCGCACTGGCGCGCGATATGGATGATGTCCTCGATGTCCAGATAGGCGGCGACGGGGCCCTTGCCGGCACCGACGCGATAGGCCTCGTCGGCCTTGAAGCGGTGAAGCGCGAGCTTGTCCTCTTCGGCATAGATCGCGACCGTGCGCTTGCCGAGCTCGTTGGCCGCGCGCATGACGCGGATGGCGATCTCGCCGCGGTTCGCGACAAGGATCTTCTTGAACGCCGCCATCGGTCCCTCCGTCTTTTCCACTCTACGGGATAGAGGGCGTCGCACTGCACTGCAACAAGCCGTTCGCACAGGGAACGAGCCGCAATCAGGGGCTACTCGGCAGCCTTGGTGCCGGTCGCAGGAACCCCGCCCGGCCCGGGCGGGCTCGTCGGTTCGGGAGGATGCATGAGACGGTCGAAAGCAGGGTCTGCCGCGAAGTAGCGGCGCCAGTCTCGTCTGGTCAGGAGCAGCACTCGGCTAAAGGTAAGCGCGACGATGGCATGGTCGCGCCGGCGCGGCATGGGCCCGAGCGCCTCCACACCGAAATACGCGCCCGTCGCGAACTGACGTTCCGCGCCGCCCCGCTCGATCAGGGCGCCGGAGGCGACGAAGACCATGGCGCTGTCGCGCTCCCCGGCCTCGACGACCACGGCGCCTGGCGGCAGCATGCGGACCTTGAGACGGCGCGAAAGCTTGCGCTGGCGCTTGTCATCGAGCCCGGCAAAGAGCGGGACGCGGCCGATTAGCGCGTTGGAGGTCAGCGTCAGGTCGAGCTGCGGCGGCCGCGCCACCTCCCGCTCGCGCCGGTCGAGCTCGCGCGTCAGGTCGTCATGCAGCTCCGGGCCGATGATACTGTCTGCGAAGAGCCGGTCGAATTGTTGGCGCTCACGCCGGATTGCGGTGCGGGTGAGGAGCGCGCGCTCGAGGGCAGCGCAGTATTTGGGGTATTGCAACTCCGTCGCCTCGATCTCCTCATCCGCCCGGTCGCGGCGCCAGCGGATGAGCTCGGCGATGTTGTCTGCGGCGTCGGCACCGATCATGGGCGACAGCGTCTGCTCGGCGAAGCGCTCGAGCTCGCGAAGCATCCGCTCGAGCTCGAGAAGCGCCGCATGGCGTGCCTCGATCCGCCGGGCCAGGGGGCGCTCGAGGCGCAGATGACGATGGAGGAGGAGCGCGCGGCGAAAGGCGGCGGTGGGCTTCAGCGCCTGTTCCGCCTCATCTTCGTAGCCCTGCCTGCCGTTGCTGCGGGCGGCGTCCGCCAGCCTGTCGGCCACGAGGCGAAGGCGCAGCATGACGGCAGGATCGACCGCGCCTTCCTCAAAGCCGCGGCGTACCAGGCGGCTTTCCTGCGCCGCGGCGATGGTCAGCCCGAGACGCAGACGCTCGCCGAAGGGCACGCGCGCGTCGACCCTCGTACCCGCCACTTCCCGCCGCGCCTGGCGCAGCGCCTGTTCCACGGCCGCCAGCGCTTCGGGTTCGAACTCGCGCCGTCGGGCCAGGTTCTTCACGACCTGGCGCACGCGCTCGATGGACCCCGCCACGACCCGGTCCCTGAGCGCGAGATCGGCTTCGGAGAGCGTGTCGAGACCGAGGCGACGGGTGACGAGGGCAAGCGTGCCGGCGTTCAGCACCAGCGTCGCGAGCGCATAGGTGGCCGCGAGCGCGCCCGCGAGCGCGGCGTCCTCCCCAAGCGCGCCCGTGTCCGCCAGCGAAAGGGCGAGCACGAGCGTGACCGCCCCGCGCACACCGCCCCACAGCACCAGCACCTTCTGCCGGGGCTCGATCGCCTCGCTGATCCGGGCCCGTTCCATGAGGTTGAGCACGCCGAAGAGGATTGCCGCCCTTGCCAGCAGGGCCGCGACATAGACGACGGCGGCAAGAAGCAGCTCATTGACCGTCAGCGCTGCGAGAATACCCGGTGTGATCAGCGCGACGAGCAGGAGAATGAGGTTGTTGGCCCAGAAGCCGATCTGCCCCCAGACGAGCCGGACACCCGACCAGTTCTGCGGCCCCATGCGGACGAAGCCCAGTGAGCCCGTGGCGAGGCCCGCGAAGACGACCGCGACGACGCCCGAGCCGCCAAGCGCCACTTCCGCCCCGAGATAGGCGCCGTAGGCGAGCGCGACTGTCGCCGAGACTTCGGCCGCGGCCGAGCCGCCGAGGATGGGATAGAGCCGCGCGCCAGCCCAGGCCGCGGCGATCCCGATCGCCGCACCGACGCCGAACGCGTAGACGAAGGCGATCAGCACCGCACCGCCGCCGAAGGTGCCGTTGCCCGCAGCGATGCCGAGAAGGACGGTGAAGATGGCGATGGCGGCGGCGTCGTTGAGGAGGCTTTCCCCCTCGAGAAGCGCCACCAGCCTGCGCGGCGCGCCGATCTCCCGGAAGGTCGTGATGACCGCGGCCGGGTCGGTCGTTGCCACGGCAGCGCCCAACATCAGACAGGCGATGAGGGTCAGCGACGTGTCGGACCAGAGCTGGGCGGCGCCCCAGACCGCGACCCCCACGGCCCCTGTAGCGGCCGCGACCGCGAAGACCGCGAGCAGGATGACGGTCGCCCACTCATCGATCATCCGCCGAACGTTCACCGCCAGCGCCATCTCGAAGAGCATCGGCGGCAGGAAGATCATCAGGATCGTGCTGCTGTCGAGTGCCAGCGAGGAGAGGAACCATTCATCATAGGAGTCGAGCCGGAAGGGCCCGAAACCGAGACCAAGCATCATCTCGCTCTCGTCGTCGTACTCGACGAGCTGCTGCAGCGTTCCGATGCCTAGACCGCCCAGCGCCACGGTCACCGGCAGGGGCAGGCCGAGGCGCTTTGACAACGGGACCAGCAGCGCGATCCCCGCGAGCATCAGGCATCCGAAGCCGAGAACGAAGACGACGATTTCCATGGTGCGGCAGACTAGACCTTTTTCAGCATGCGAAGGCCATTAGTGAGTAGTGAAATGCTCATGGTTTCCGCAGCAGGCACCACCGATAACGCGGTCTGCCCGAAAGGGTTGCTGTTGACGCATACCCGAATCCCAATGAAGATTAAGAAGCAAGCAAAGAGAACAACGCCGCCGTGAAAGCGAACCAACAGGCTCACGCGCGGTGACAGGGACGACAGCCTATCGCCAGCCGGAGCCCCGGCTCGGCTACTGATCCTGCAAGGGAGACCACCATGACTTTTGCACGCAGCATTGCGTTCGCCAGCGCTATTGCCATCTCGGCCGGCGCGGCGTCCGCGCAGGAGACATTCGTTACCATCGGCACCGGTGGTCAGACGGGCGTCTACTTCGTCGTCGGCCAGTCGATCGCCAAGCTGGTGAATCGCGGTACGAGCGACCACGGCATCCGCGTGACGGCGCCTTCGACGGGCGGTTCGATCGCGAACATCAACGCCATTAAGGCGGGCGACATGGATATGGGCGTCGCGCAGTCGGACTGGCAGTTCCATGCCTACAACGGCACCTCCAAATTCGAGGGCGACAAGTTCGACAAGCTCCGAGCCGTCTTCTCGGTCCATCCTGAGCCGTTCAACCTGATCGCGGCCCAGGGCTCTGGCATCGAGAGCTTCGATGACCTCAAGGGCAAGCGCGTCAACGTCGGCAATCCGGGCTCGGGTCAGCTCGCGACCTTCGAGGTCGTGCTCGACGCGATGGATTGGTCAATGGACGATTTCAGCCTGGCTTCGCAGCTCAAGCCGTCGGAGCAGGCGCAGGCTCTCTGCGACAACAAGGTCGATGCCTTCGCCTATGTGGTGGGCCATCCGAACGGCTCGCTGCAGGAGGCGTTCTCGGCTTGCGGTCCGAAGCTCATCCCGCTTGAGGGCGGCGCGTTCGAGACGTTGGTGAACGAGAACCCCTACTATGCCTTCGCGACCATTCCGGGCGGCATGTATCCGGGGAATGACGAAGACATCACGACCTTCGGTGTGCGCGCGACCTTCGTGACCTCGGCCGACGTGCCGGAGGAGACGGTCTATGTCATCGTCAAGACGGTCTTCGAGAACTTCGACCGGTTCAAGAAGCTGCACCCCGCCTTCGCGAACCTCACGAAGGAGGACATGATCTCGAAGGCGTTGTCCGCGCCCCTCCATCCCGGTGCCGAGAAGTACTATAAGGAAGCCGGCCTGATGTGAGCCGATAGCCGCGGCTTAGTCCGCGGCAAGCATAAGGTGGGCGGGTTTCCTCCGCCCGCTCCTTTGCGAGCCCGACACGGTGGGCGGAAGACCGTCCACCGCACTGCCAGCCAGGTCCTCCGCGTGGCGGTGCCTGTGCCGGCCCATAGCGGCAGGAGAACC
>JBCCDG010000045.1:0-28620 GCA_039030915.1 Pseudomonadota bacterium
ACCTGGTGCCGGAGGGTACGGCGCTAGATCTCGGCGCCTCGACCGGCGGCTTCACCGAGGTGCTGCTGGCGCGCGGGGCTGAGCGGGTCCTCGCCCTCGATGTGGGGCACGGCCAGCTGCACCCCCGTATCGCCGCCGATCCGCGCGTGACCGTGATCGAGGGCATGAACGCCCGGACGATCCCCGACGGGCTCCTGCCACCCCTCGATTGGATCACGGCCGATCTTTCCTTCATCTCGCTGAAAAAGGCCTTGCCGCGCCCGCTCGGCTTCGCGAAGCCCGGGGCGAGGCTCGTCGTTCTCGTGAAGCCGCAGTTCGAACTCGGCCCCGGGGCGGTCGGCAAGGGCGGGATCGTGCGCGACCCCGCCGCCCATGCCGCTGCCTGCCGCATGGTGGCCGAGTGGCTGGGCGATGAGGGCTGGCGTGTGACGGGGCAGGTGGAGAGCCCGGTGACCGGTGGCGACGGGAACCGAGAGTTCCTGCTCGCCGCCGTCAACGACCGGCCAGCGGGTCGTTGACGGCGGCGCGCGTGCGCATCCCCGACGGTACGCAATCCGACCCTTCCCTCAGCCGGGCGGGCGTGTTCAGTGACAGCCATGGGCGATCTCGTCACCATCGAAGATATCGGCGCGCAGGGCGACGGCACGGCGGAGGGCGGCACGCTTTTCGTGCCGGGCGCGCTTCCGGGCGAGCGCGTGCGTATCGCCCGCTCGACAGCCGGCGAAGGCCGCGCGAGGCTGCTCGAGATTGTCGAGCCGGCGCCCGAGCGGCAGACGCCCGCCTGCCGCCATTTCGGCACCTGCGGCGGCTGTGCCGTGCAGCACGCGGAAGATGCGTTCGTCGCGAGGTGGAAGCGCCGTCTGGTCATTGATGCGCTGGGCGCGCGGCTGGGCGAGGCGGCAGCGACAGTCGATATCCGGCCTGTCGTTACCGTGCCGCCGGCAAGCCGTCGGCGCATTGCGCTGACGGCGCGCCGCACCAAGAAGGGCGCGGCCATCGGCTTTCATCGCGGTCAGAGCGACCAGATCGTCGCCATCGAGGAATGTCCCGTCGCGCGCCCTGCCCTTGTCGCCGCGATCCCGCGCCTCGCGGAGCTGGTGCAGCTTCTCGCGAGCCGGAAGGGGGAGCTGCGGCTGACGCTGGTCGAGGCGCCGGCGGGGATCGACTGCGCCGTCACCGGGACAAAGCCGCTCGACGGGCCGGCGCGCGCCTTGCTCGCCGGGGCGACGGCGCGTGCGGGCCTCGCCCGGCTGAGCGTGGAGGGCGAGCCTGTGGTGACGCTGCTGGCGCCGGTCGAGCGGATCGGACAGGCGGAGATCGTCCCGCCGCCCGGCGGCTTCATGCAGCCCTCCGTCGAAGGGGCGGCGGCGCTGACCGCGCTTGTGATCGAAGCGCTCGACCTCGCGACGCTGCGGCCGCGCCGCAAGGGGCTGGCGCGCGTCGCGGACCTCTTTGCGGGTATCGGCACCTTCGCCCTGCCGCTGGCGGAGGCGGCGGATGTGGACGCGTACGAGCTGGAGGCCCCGGCGCTCGCCGCGCTCGACCGGGGCTGGCGGGGCGCGCGCCTCTCCGGGCGCATAGCCTGCCATCGCCGCCATCTCTTCCACCGCCCGCTCGTTGGCCCCGAGCTCGAACCCGACGACGCCGCCGTCATCGACCCGCCGCGCGCCGGCGCAAGGGGCCAGGCGGAAGCGCTGGCAGCGAGCGGCGTGCGGCGCATCGCAGCGGTGAGCTGCAATCCCGCGACCTTCGCGCGCGATGCGCGGATCCTTCTCGACGGTGGCTACCGGCTCCTCTGGGTGGCGCCAGTCGACCAGTTTCGCTGGTCGTCCCATCTCGAGCTCGTCGCCGCCTTTCGCCGCGGCGACTGAACGCCGGGTTCCCGAACGAGGCGGAACCGCGCCTGGCCGGCGCGATGCTCGCATGGGGTCAAGACGGCATAGGGGTGGGCAGACAGGCTGGTAGGGAAGCGCCGGGCCTGGATGCCGCAATCAGCGACCCGGACTGGAAAGCGGCGGCCACGGACGCTAGCAGAAGTTACCGGTGCGCGGCCTTGCGCGCCGGGTCGGCAGGGAGAGAAGCGATGGACGAAACCGAAGCGCGGCGCGATCTTGCCGCCGCATTCCGCTGGTGCGCTCGGCTCGGGATGAACGAGGGCGTGGCCAATCATTTCAGCCTCGCCCTCGACGACGCCGGACGGCGCTTCCTCATGAACCCGGCAGGCGTGCACTGGTCGCAGATCCGGGCCTCCGAGCTCGTCGCGTTGGATGCGGAGGAGGAGCCGGACGGCATCGGCACCGGCATCGATCCGACCGCCTGGGCGATCCATGGCGCCCTCCATCGCAACCACCCGCAGGCACGCTGCGTGATGCATCTGCACACGCCCTATGCGACCGCGCTTTCGGTGCTGGAGGATCCAGTGCTGCCGCCCGTAGACCAGACCACGATGCGTTTCTACAACCGCGTGAGCGTCGATATGGGCTTCGATGGCATGGGGCTCGGCGACGAGGCCGAACGGCTGGCCGGGGCGCTCGGCAACCACAAAGTGATGATGATGGCCCAGCACGGCGTGCTCACCGTGGGCCGGAGCGTCGCCGAGGCCTTCGATCTCATCTACTATTTCGAGCGCGGCGCGCGCACCTACGTGATGGCGCTCCAGACGGGGCAGCCGCTCAATGTCGCGAGCGCGGCGGTCGCCGAGAAGACGGCGCAGCAATGGGCCGAGTATCCGGATGGATGGGATGCGCACATGCGCGCGATCCGCTCGGTGCTGGACGCAGAAGCGCCGGACTACGCGCTCTGACGCACTGCCCGCGGCGGCGGGCGTCCCAGTGCAGCCACCCGTCTTCGGAGACGGCTCACCCACGGATCGGAGCAGACGGCATCCCGGCTGGTCGCCGGGATCGGTTGCTGCGGGGACGCCGTGTGGCCCCGTTGGAGAGATCCGCCCGGCGGCGCACTCCGTTGTAGACGGGCCCGGTTCAGAAATTGGGGAAGAAGCGACCGGCGGGCGACAGGGTGAAGATCTCGCACCCCGCCTCCGTCACGCCGATCGAATGCTCGAACTGGGCAGAGAGGGAACGGTCACGCGTCACCGCGGTCCAGTTGTCCGCCAGCGTCTTGGTCTGCGGGCCGCCGAGGTTCACCATGGGCTCGATGGTGAAGAACATGCCGGCACGCAGCTCCGCCCCCTCTCCCCGCCGGCCGTAATGGAGCACGTTGGGCGCATCGTGGAACACGCGACCGAGCCCGTGGCCGCAGAAGTCCCGCACGACCGAGCAGCGCTCCCCCTCGGCATAGGACTGGATCGCATAGCCGATATCGCCGAAGCGGGCGCCGGGCCGCACCTCGGCGATGCCGCGCATCAGCGCCTCATGCGTCACCTCGATGAGCCGGGTCGCTTTGCGCGGGGCCTCCCCGGCGACGAACATACGGCTCGTGTCGCCGAACCATCCGTCGAGGATGACGGTGACGTCGATATTGAGGATGTCCCCGTCCTTGAGCGCCTTTGGCCCCGGGATGCCGTGACAGACCACGTGATTGACCGAGATGCAGCTCGAATGCTGGTAGCCGCGATAGCCCAGCGTCGCCGGCACGGCGCCGTTGGCGAGGATGTACTCGTGGCAGATCCGGTCCAGCTCCTCCGTCCGGATGCCCGGCACCACATGGTCGCCGATCATGTCGAGACAGGCCGATGCAAGCCGGCCCGCCGCACGCATGCCTTCGAAATCCGCCTCCTCATAGAGTCGGATGCCTTCTGCGGTCCGGCGCTCGGGCGCTCGGCTTTTTACTGTCTCTTCCATCTCACCCATTAGTCCGCGATCGGGATGGTCCGATCAAGCACAATGCCGTCGGGCCGCACATGTGCGACCATGGCGATCGCCTCGACGCCGCGCGCCCTAGCCTCCACATAGGCGCGGGCATAGCCGGGGTCGAGATCCGCGGCGAAGGACAAGCGCTCGCAATCGTCCCGCTGGACGACATAGAGCATCACGGCGCGGTGGCCGGCCTCGACCATCGCCGCGAGTTCGCCGAGATGCTTGGCGCCGCGGGTGGTGACGCTGTCAGGAAATTCGGCAAGGCCGGGGCGGCGGACGAGGTGGACGGTCTTCACTTCGACATAGGCCGGCGGGCGACCCTCGCCTTCGAGGAGGAAGTCGACGCGGCTGTTCGTGCCGTAGCGCACTTCGGGCCGGACGCTCTCATAGCATTCGAGGCCCGGCACGCGGTTGTCGCGGAGCGCCTCGCCGGCGATGCGATTGGGGACGGAGGTGTCGATCCCGACCCAGGCTTCTTCCCTCGCGCCGAGGGCAGCCGCCTCCGGCCCGCCGCGATGGAGCCTGAGGACGCGCCAAGTGTACTTGAGCTTTCGCTTCGGATCGTCGTTGGGCTCGAGCCAGATCTCGTGGCCCGGCTCCTTGAGGCCCATCATGCTGCCGGGGTTGGCGAGATGCGCCGTCACCTCCTCGCCGGCGCGCGGGCCTTCTTCGAGCCGCGCATCGGCGAGAAAGCGCTTGTAGCGGCGGAGAAGCGTCGCGCGGAGGAGCGGCGCGGCAAAGTGCATGGGGTCTCCTGTGAGCTTCGGGGCTGGTCGGGCGTCCGGTTCTCTTGGGGCGCCCGCGACGCGCGTGCAAGTGCCCGCTTGCCGATGGGCACGCGCGGCGTAGCTTGGGCGCGAGGGCAGTCAGCGGAGGCGGCGATGAGCGAGGCGAATGGCGACGTGACGGCGGCGATGCTGGTGATCGGGGACGAGATCCTTTCGGGCCGGACGCAGGATTCCAACGCGCATCACCTCGCGGGCCGGATGAGCGCGCTCGGGATACCCCTCCGCGAGATCCGGGTGGTCCCTGACGAGCATGAGGTGATCGTGGCCGCTGTGAAGGAGCTGAGTGGGGCGGTCACCTACGTCTTCACCTCCGGCGGTATCGGGCCCACGCATGACGACATCACGGCCGATGCGGTGGCGGCAGCCTTCGATACACCGATCGACATACGGGCGGATGCGCGTGCGCTGCTGGAGGACTACTACGCGACGCGGGAGACGACGCTGAACGAGGCGCGGCTCAGGATGGCGCGGATCCCGGAGGATGCTGCGCTGATCGACAATCCGGTCTCGGTGGCGCCCGGCTTCGTGCTCCGCAACGTGCATGTGATGGCTGGGGTGCCGAGCGTCTTTCGCGCGATGCTGGAGGGGATCGAGCCGACGCTCAGAGGCGGGCCGCCGATCCTGAGCCATGGCTTCGAGGCAATGGTGCCGGAGGGGGAGGTTGCGGCAGCGCTTGGCGAAGCTGCGACGGTGCATCCTGCCGTCTCGATCGGGTGCTATCCCTTCTTCAGCGACAAGCCGGGCGCGCGTGTCGTGCTTCGCTCGAGCGATCACGCGGCGCTGTCGGCCGCGGCGGACGACGTCCGCGTTGCGTTCGAGATGATTGCTGGCGACGCCTTTGAGGAGACGCCGCCCGCGCGATGATCCCTCAGTGGCGCCAGGGGCTCAGATGTAGCTTACGTTGCCAGCCGAGCTGCGGCCGTCGCGGCCCTGCTCCAGATCGAACTCGACAGGCTGGCCGTCCTTCGGCGCCTCGAGCCCGGCGCGCTCGATCGCGCTGATATGAAGGAAGACATCCTTGCCGCCATCCTCGGGCTCGATGAACCCGTAACCCTTCGTGGCGTTGAACCACTTGACCTTACCGGTTGCCATAACCGTTCTCCGTCTCTTCCCGATCCGCGCGGGATGCCGGACCTTTGGCATCGGTCAGCATGAAAGAGCCGAAAGCCTCGAGGGACAGACAGGTATCCATAGTGATCGACAGCGCTCAATAATTCGGCTTTCCGATGGTGGAATGCAAGCGGCGCTGCATGAAGATTGCGGGTCACAACTATAGCGTCGCAGCACCGAGCGGTGGGCAACTCGCTCGCGCAACACCCTGATACTTAGGGAATTCTAGCAACGAGGGATCGAGAAGCCGCCGGGCGCCCGCCGCTGGAAGGCCGGTCCGCGTCAAGGGCGTTCAGGCTCCGAGAGGGACATCCTCGGGGAGGGGGTCTGGCCGCACATAGCGCTCGATATGGTTGCGCGACAGCTCCCAATGCTCGCGCGTGAGGCGGGCCGCCGCTTCCTCGTCGCGCTGACCGAAGGCCTCGATGAAGGCGTCGTGATGGGAGGCCGCCGTCTCGATGCGCAGGTCCTGACCGCGCGGCTCCCGTCGCCAGAAGGTCTGGCCGATGCGCGCGTGGTCGATGAGGAGCCGGCGAAGGCTGGGCATGAGATAGGGGTTGTCTGCGATCTCGCCTGTGAAGAAGTGGAAGCGGTCGTTCCAGAAGATCATGCCATCCACGTCGCCGCCCCGCACCGCCTTGCGAAAGCAGGCCTGAGTATCGACGAGAGCGGCGATATCCGCGTCCGTAGCGTTACGGGCGGCGAGGCGGGCCACGGCGCTGTAGATCATCGGTGCCGCAATGAAGAAATCGCGCATCGTCTTGTGCCCCATGGGCGAGACGAACGTGCCGCGGTTCTCGCGGATCACGATGTACCCCTCCCCATCGAGCTGGCGGAAGACGTCGCGCAGCGGGGTGCGGGAGATGCCGTACTCTTCGGACAGACGTGTTTCGTCTAGATGCGTGCCGGGTGCGAGCTCGAGTGTCAGGATCTGACGTTGCAGGTCGCTGTAGAGCCGCTCTTTGCTGGTTCGCGCCATCCTTGGACCACCCTTTCGCACCACCTCACCAATTCCCTTCTAGCGCGAAGCCACGTATCTCGTCACGTGGAGCGGGTGCGGCGTCTCCGCGAGCCCCGAATGTCGCCCATAGATGGGCCACACATCGCGATTTCCCTATCAGGCAGTGCCAAAATGGGAATTCCGCTGCCGCTATTCGCGGCCCGTACCGCCGATCGCGAATACGTGCCGGCCGGTGCGCCGCGATGCCGCCATTATACCCGGATCGGCGGACACACCTCCCTATTGGGGAGGCTGTGGATCCTTTGACGGAGGCCAATGGCGGTCTGCCGGTCCGGTTCCGCTGCACAGGGAATCGGCAGCGGATCGATTCGATTTGCCGCGAGATTGGGCTGGGAATCGGCGGCCTTGGCCTGGCAACTGAGCGTGTTGCGCATCGCGATCGTTTGATGCCTACGCAGGGAAGTGGCCGTTTCGTCGATGAAGGGCTGTGGATTAACGCAGTTTCACATCGAAAGAGATTTCGCTAAGCGCATGGAATAGAGGATAAATTCTGAGGAATTTTCATAATGGGTCAGTTTTCAGGTGTGATGGAATTCACTTGAAAACCGATCGATGCTCTCCAACGATGCACGTCAAGGTTGTGAGTTGGTGCTGTTCTGCATCTGGAGCGTGTCATGATTGTACGTACTGCCATATGTGCTTTCGCTTGTGTGTTGGTCACCGGGGTGGGCGCTACGGCGCAGGACATCGTCTATACCCCCGTCAATCCCTCCTTCGGGGGTAACCCCTTCAATTCAAGTCATCTCCTTTCTATCGCAGAGATTGATCGACCCGATCCTCCGGAAAGCGATGCCGCGGACCCGTTCGATGACGGGCTTTCCCAGGCCGACCTGTTCGTCCGGCAGCTCGAGAGCCGAATTCTCTCGCGGCTGTCCGCTGACATCACCGATGCGATCTTCGGCCCCGATGCCGAGCCGTCCGGTGAGTTCGTCTTCGACGATACGACCATCGCCTTCAACACGCTGCTCGACGGCACCGTCCTCATATCGATCGAGGACACCGCCAGCGGCGGCGTGACGACGATCGAGGTTCCCGGCTTCCTGGCGGCGGCCGGCCAGTAGCGTCGCTGCGCGGCCCTGGGAGCGGGGCTGCACGGCGCATCTGCCAGACGAGGTTTATCATGCGTATGAATATGCACGTCGTTGTTCGTTTCGTGCCCCTGCTGGCGACCGGTGCCGTTCTGGCCGGATGCGTCGGCGGGCCGCCCCCGGAAGCCTATCGCGAGCCGGAGATCGTGCCGATCACGGCCACGCAATCCGCGCTCAAGGACCTGCCGCCGCCGGCGGCGAAGATCCCGGTCGCGGTCTACGACTTCCCCGATCAGACCGGCCAGTTCAAGCCGCAGGAAAATGTCCAGACGCTGAGCCGGGCGGTCAGCCAGGGCGGTGCCGCGCTCCTCATCAAGGCGCTGCGCGATGCAGGTCGGGGGCAGTGGTTCACGACGCTCGAGCGCAACGGCCTCGATGCCCTATTGAAAGAGCGTCAGATCATCGCCGATATGCGCCTACGCTATCTCGGCGAGCGGCAAGTGAATCCCCAGGCACTGCCGCCGCTACTCTTTGCCGGCATCCTCCTCCAGGGGGGGATCGTGGGCTTCGACACGAACACTCTGACCGGCGGGTTGGGTGCGCGCTTCCTCGGCATCGGCGGGGATGTGCAGTACCGCCAGAACACGGTGACCGTGAACCTGCGGGCGATCAGCGTGAAGACGGGCGAAGTACTCTCGAACGTAACGACCTCCAAGACCATCGCCTCCATCGGCGTCAACGGCGGGGCGTTCAAGTTCGTCAGCTTCGACAAGCTGCTCGAGGTCGAGGCCGGGATCACGAACAACGAGCCCGGCGTGATGGCGCTGCGCCGCACGATCGAGAAGGCGGTCTACGCCATGATCATGGAAGGTTCGGAGAGCGGCCTCTGGTCGTTCCGGAACGCTGCCGCGGGCCAGGCTCTTCTTGCGAAGTACAATGCAGAGGAGCGTGGCGTCGAGCCGCTGCCCTCGGACGAGGCGTTTGCCGAAGGCAAGCAGAAGGCGCGGCCGGTCGCGGCGCGTGCGCCGGTGGCTGAGCCTGCGTCGGAGCGGGCCGCGGAGCCCATCGCGATCCTCGAGACCGAGGCTCGGCCCGCCGCCATGACGAGGCCTGCGCGCGAAGCATCGCCTCGCCGTACCGCGCGGCCCGTCATTGTGGCGAGCGCGTCGGCGGAGCCTGTGGAGGAGGAGATCGACGACGCTGCCTTCCGCTGGGACGGGCCGCGGCCGGTCTTCGAGGAAAAGCGCGCACAGCCCAAGCGCACGGTGCGAAAGGCGTCGCCCCGCAAGGCTGCGAAGCCGAAGACGGTGGCGAAGGCCCCGGCGACGGTGAAGGAGGCGGCGAAGGCCGAGCCAAGGAAGGCGGCGCCGCCGACGAAGGCGGCAAGCCTTGCCCCGCCCGAGCCGAGTGCTGGTGCGGCGGTCATCGCCCCGCGCTTCAGCATGCGGCGCAATCAGGGCGCAGGCGTGGACGAAGCGACGGGGGCCGGGCTCGCGGGGCCGAGCGTCGAGACCGCGGAGCCGTCGCGCCCCACGGGCTCACTCACGACGCCGCGATGGGACGCGCCGCCGGCCAAGTTCGACCCGCCCGTGCAACCTGCGGATGACGAATTCACGGAAGGGCGCCTCGGTGCCTGACCGCTGAAGGCTTCGGAGGGCCGTCTTCCTCCGGGGTGACGACCGAGCGCAGTGCGAATTGGACCCTCACTCTGCACCCGGTCGCCGGTATCGCTGAGTAGCGATGCCAACCAAGTAGCAACCGCCACTTACGTTGGCAACTAAAGGACCGTAACCATGAAGTATCTGCTTACCGGGATCTCGCTGGCAGCCATGCTGGCCACAGGGGTCTCCACGGGTGCGTATGCGTCCGACGAAGCTCACATGGATCAGATCACGATCACTGGCGCCTGGCGCGATGCGGCTCCGAACAAGGAAGCCCGCGAGCCGCGGAAGGGCCGACCGGCCCGCGATGCGCATCCGCGTGACGTGGTCAAGCGCGAGCCTCGTGATCCGAATGTCCGCATGCTGAAGGACGACCTTGGCCAGGGTGGTGCGAACGCGTTCGTCGATCAAATCGGCCATGACAACCAGGTCGATATCCGTCAGGGCCAGGCTGGTGCGGGCGCCATTGCCGATGTCGTTCAGCGCGGCGACGACAACATCGCGAACGTGCGTCAGCGCGCGGCGGAAGGTGCGCCGGGCGACTATGCCGTGATCACCACCTTCGGCAGCGACAACCAGACGATCATCGACCAGCGGAACAACGGCCGGGGCGAGCGCGCCAACAAGGCCGACATTCAGCAGGGCAATGACGGCTCGGGTCAGCAGATCGGCGATGCCGGCACGGTGGGCGACGAGAACTACGCGCTCATCCGGCAGGACGGCTGGGGCAACACCGCCGACATCAACCAGGTCGAGCGGGGCGGCACGGGCCAGCGGGCCGACGGCAACAGCGCCACGATCCGTCAGTTCGGTGCGCTGAACGAGGGCCGGATCGACCAGATCAGCGACGACCACATGGCGTCGCAGGTCCAGCGTGGCCGCCGCAACGAGGCGTCTACCACGCAGCTCGGCTCGCTCGGCTCGCGTCAGGGCCATATGTCCCGCATCACGCAGGACGGCCGGCGCAACGACGCGACCACCGTCCAGGCGGGCGAGAGCCAGGTCGAAGAGACCATGCAGGTCGGCAACGACAACGCGGCCTACACCAACCAGGACGGCGTGGGTAACGAGTCGGTGACCTGGCAGATGGGCGACCGCAACATGGCGTCGACGATCCAGGACGGTGAGGGCAACGATGCCACCACCTCGCAGATCGGCAACGACAACATGGCCGCCACCTTCCAGTTCGGCGACTTCAACCTCTCCGCCATCGAGCAGACCGGCAACGACAACGTTGCCTCGGTTGTGCAGAACGGCGGGGACTATGCCAACATCCAGCAGTGGGGCGGTGGCAACATCGCAGCGGTCGCCCAGGGCGGTCGCTGATCTAACCCCCAAGGGATGGCCCCCGCGCTTCTGCCGCGCGGGGGCCGCACGAGCCGGCAATCCGGCTCGGGACCTGGATGGCAGACCGGTTCCCCAGTCCGGCGCGCCGGAGGCCCCGGTCAGTCTTCCGCCAGGCGGCTGCGTATTCGGCCGTCCGCATCAGACCGGGACCGGCCCGGCTCCGGTACGCCGGGGCCGGGTGCGACGAGAAACCGGAGGCATCGATATGTCGAGACCACGCCGCATCGCACTCTTCCTCGCCGGCCTCGCGCCGGTCCTTGTCGCCGGCGCATCGGCGCCCGCGCAGACGCTGCTCGAGACCGAGCGTGAGAACACGCTAGCGATCGTCCGCCAGATCGGCGACGTCGCGACCGCCGTGAGCGGCGGCCAATCGCTCTCGGGCATCGAACAGATCGGCGATGTCGGCAGCGTGCGCATCTCCCAGACCGGGCAGGACAACGCCGCGAGCGTGGTGACGGACGACAGCGAGGCGGACCAGCGGGCCGTGATCCTGCAGCATGGCGCGGCGAACCGCGCACAGGTTCTCCAGCAGGGCGAGGCAGCGGCGGTCGTGGTTCAGAGCGGGCCCGGGAACGTCGCGGTCGCCCGTCAGGAGGGCGGCAGCAGGGCCGGCAACGCCACCGTGATCCTGCAGTCGGGCCGGCAGAACACCGCGGTGACGTCGCAGGCCTCTATCGCCGGCGCGCTCTTCGAGGGCTTTGGCGCCCCTGATGGAAACCGCATCGTCGCTGTACAGAACGGTACGCAGAACAGCATCACCGCCGATCAGACGGGCGAGGGCAACACGGCCGCGCTTCAGCAGGACGGGCTCTTTAACACCATCGATGTCGGCCAGGACGGCAACAAGACGATCTTCGTGAACCAGTCGGGCGTCGGGCATTTCTTCGAGTTCGACCAGACAGGTGCGGACACCGCGCCGATGATCGTGACGCAGGAGGGCGCCAGGGCGCCTCCCGTTACGGTGACCCGCGCCGGGCCCGGGCGCTGAGAGGAGAAGGAGGAAAGGTGATGGCGGGAACGGCGGAATACCGCCGGAGGGCGGTGGGGACCGGGGTGCTCGCGCTGGTCGTGGCGGCGATGCTTCCCCCGATCGCGAATGCGCAGAACGGGATCGACCTGCCGGATCAGATCGGAACGCCCGATCGCTCGGTCGGGGCGGAGGAGATCCTGCCGGGCCAGATCGATCCGGTGGCGAAGACACAGGCCGAGACCATCACCCCGAAGGTCGACGGCACCACGGCAGAGCAGTCGGTCGGTGGACGCGATCTCGGCGGCCCCGATGTAAGCGATGCGACGCGCAAGCGGCTGGGGATCGACTGCGATGCGCTGATCGGGCCCGATGGCAAGCCGCGACCGGCAGGCCGTGTCGGCACCAGATCGGACCCGCTCCTCACGCCGCGGGACGAGGACGCCCGCCGAGACTTCGATGCGCTGGAACTCGGCGACGATGTTCCCCCAACCGTGATCCTGCAGCAATGAGCGGGGCGGGGAGAGATCGCTGGTCCCGCCGCCGTGCGCTCCTTGCAACGGCGCTAGGCGCGCTTGGGGCATCGGCGGCACCGGGCAGACGGAGCGAGGCTGCGGGAGACGGGGTCGACGGGGGCCTCAACGTCTGGATCGAGGTGGAGCGTGACGGCCGCGTCGTCATCTTTCGCGCTATGGCCGAAGGCGCGCCCGGTGCGCAGATCACCTATACGCTGGTCGCAGAAATCGACACGGGCGGCGGCATCAGCAGGACGCAGCAGGGCGGGCGCGCAACGTTGCCGGAGGGTTCGGGCGCCCGCCAGCTCTCCCGTCTCTCCGTCGGCCTAGGCGCCGGCAGCCGCTACCGTGTTACCCTGGTTGCCAAGGGCGACGGGATCGAGGGTCGTGCGGTGCTGGAGGGCGACGCCGAGGGTCAGGTGGATCTCTGAAGCGCCGCCCGTCTGCGGCGCCACCATGCGTCACGACGCGATCGCATCCCAGGTGAGATCGAACCGGGCGAGGTACTTGCGGAGCCTGTCGGCATCGTTCGCGCTCTGCTTGCGTGCGCGGGAGGCGGCGAAGAGCGTGCGCCCCGCCTCGCTCAGGGACTTCGACGCCTGGCAGACCCTGATGACCGCCGCGAGCTGGGCGATGTCGAAGAGATCGACGGTATCAGTCGCCGGGCCGAGATGGCGACGCACCAGCTTGCGGTCGCTGTCATCGGCGGCGTTCGCCCACTGAGCGCTGAGTGTCTCGATCTCCTGCTCTACCATGGCCAGCGTTATCCGTCCGCGGGGCGCCAGCGTGCACATCCGCTGCACCGAGGCGCCGAGATCGCGGAAATTCCCGGGCCAGAGCGTGCCAGGATGGTGTGCGAAGGCAAGGTATCGCTGTGCCGCGTCCGCGTTGAAGCCGACATGCGTGCCGAGAAGGGCCTCGGCGTTCGAAAGCTCGTGCTCCAGGTTCGGCTCGATATCCTCACGCCGGTCGCGAAGGCGCGGCAGGCGGAACGTCCAGAGATTGAGCCTTGCGTAGAGGTCGGCGCGAAAGGCGCCGTCCGCGACCAGGCGCGCGAGGTCCCGATTGGCGCCCGCGATGAGCTGAAAGCGGCTCGTGACCTCGTGGTCCGAGCCGAGGGGGAGGAACTTCCCGGCCTCGACCGCGTGAAGCACCATTGCCTGCTCATCGGGCCCGAGCGCGTCGATCTCGTCGAGAAAGAGAAGCCCGCCATCGGCTTCGCGCAGCAACCCCCGACGTTCCGGCGCGCCGGCGGCGGCGCCGCGGCGGTTGCCGAAGAGCGTCGCCATGCCGGCCTCGCCCCGCAGCGTGGCGCAGTTCACGTGGACGAGGCGGCCGCGCAGGCGTCTGTTCTTGAGCTTGAGCTCGTAGATCCGCTCCGCCAGCGCCGTCTTGCCGGTGCCCGTCGCGCCGAGGAGGAGGAGCGGCGCATCGGTCGCCGTCGCCACGCGCTCGATCCGGTCAATGAGCGCGTTGAACGCTTCGTTCCGTGTCTTGATCCCCGCCTTCAGAAGGTCGGTCGAGCGTTCCGCGATCAGGTCGAAACGCTGCTGGAGCGCGTTGTACCGGCTGAGGTCGAGATCGATCACGTCGAGCGTGCCGTTCGGCGTGTCATCCCCGCGCGGCGGGCCCGTCTGCACGAGGCGTGCGGGGACGTGGCGCGACTCCGTGAGCAGGAACCAGCAGATCTGGGCGACATGCGTGCCGGTCGTCAGGTGGACGTGATACCGCTCCCGGTCCTCATCGAAGCCGTAGCCTTCCGCGAAATCGAAGAGCGCGCCGTAGACTTCCTCGAAATCCCAGGGGTCCTTGAGGTCGAGGCGCCGGATCAGAACCTCGGTCTCGGGCGAGACGTGGCGGATGTCGTTTCTCACGGACTGCGCGAGGTCGAAGAAGCGCTGATCGCAGAGCAGCTCGAGCCGGGCGACGGGCAGCTTCTCATGCGCGCAAAGCTGGACCGAGGGGCGCCACTTGCGCCGCTTGCCCCGGTCGAGCTGGGTGCCGAGGAAGCCGATCAGCACGTTCTGCATGGTACGATGCTCTTGGATAAACTCTTATACAACAGGATCGTATCCGATCCTGCCAAGAACTGCCAAATGTCAATTATCCGATATTTTTCAAAGCTTTGACCAAAAATTCGATTGTCCTCAGCCCGGCCGGAGAATCATGCCACTTTCTCCCTGCAACGAGAGGAGGCAGAGCCATGGCGAACAAGACTGTGTTTGCGTCGATGCGGGGCCGCATGGTCCCCCAGGCGACGGCTCGCAATGCCGAGGGCGCACCGGCCTACGCCTATAGCGATGCGCACCAGCTTGCGCAGCTCGCCGTGACCGGGACCGTCGGGCAGCTCTTCTATGCCTCGCCGGAGGCCGAGCTGCGCACGGCCGTACGGCTGGCGGAGACGGTGCCGGCGGCCTTCCTTGCCAAGGCTGCGGTCTATGCCCGGCGCGAGGGTCACATGAAGGACATGCCGGCGGTGCTGCTCGCCGTGCTGGCGCGCCGCGATCCGGTGCTCTTCCGCAAGGCCTTCGGTCATGTGGTCGACAACGGCAAGATGCTGCGCACCTTCGTGCAGATCGTCCGCTCGGGTCGGACGGGGCGCAAGTCGCTCGGCACGCGGCCGAAGGCGATGGTGGCGGGTTGGCTGAACGAGGCATCCGACTGGGCGATCCTGCAGGCCAATATCGGCAACGACCCGTCGCTGGCGGACGTGATCCGGATGGTGCATCCCAAGCCGGTCTCGGCCGAGCGCGAGGCGCTCTTCGCCTGGATCGTCGGGCGGCCTTGCGATGTCACCCTGCTTCCGAACCCGGTGCAGGACTGGCTCGCCTTCAAGGCGGAGGGCCATGGCGAGGTGCCGGACGTGCCATTCCAGATGCTGACCCAGCTTCCGCTCGGCCAGCGTCAGTGGACGAGGATCGCCCAGCGCGGTGCGTGGCACATGGTTCGCATGAACCTCAACACGTTCCTCCGCCACGGCGTCTTCGACCGGCCGTCGGTGGTGCGTGAGGTTGCGGCCAAGCTGCGGGATCCGGACCGGATCGCGAAGGCGCGGGTCTTCCCGTATCAGCTCTTGGTCGCGGCCAAGGCGGCCTCGGCTGAGCTGCCGGGCGAGATCCGGGATGCGCTGCACGATGCCATGGAGACATCGGTGCAGAACGTGCCAAAGCTCGCCGGTGAGGTCGTGGTCTGCCCGGACGTGTCCGGGTCGATGGACTGGCCGGTGACCGGCTACCGCAAGGGTGCAAGCTCTGCGGTACGGTTCGTGGACGTGGCCGCGCTGGTGGCCGCGGCGGTGCTGCGGCGCAATCCGTCGGCCACCGTGCTGCCCTTCGACTACGGGGTGCACGATGTCCGGCTCGAGCCGCGCGACACGATCCAGACCAACGCCACGCGCCTTGCGGCGTATGGCGGCGGCGGAACGAACTGCGCAGCGCCGCTGGCATGGCTGGCGGATCGGCGTCGGGCGCCGGACCTCGTCGTCCTGGTGTCGGACAACCAGTCCTGGCTCCAGGCGGGCATGGGCCGCGTCACGAAGGTGATGGAGGAGTGGACGCGGCTGAAGCGGCTCAACAAGGCTGCGAAGCTCGTCTGCATCGACATCGCGCCGTATGGCACGACCCAGGCCGTGGAGCGTGAGGACGTGCTGAACGTGGGCGGTTTCTCGGACGCCGTGTTCGAGCGGATCGCCGATTTTGCCACCGGCCGCATGGGCCCCGCCCATTGGGTCGGCGAGATCGAGAAGGTGCGGCTCTGAGGGGCCGCACCGCCCTGAGAACCCGGGAGGAATGCCTGCGGGACAACATCGCTGTAACCGATGTCGCCTGAAGGCGACCGTCTCGCGATCCCTTGTCCTCCCGACCGATTGCAGAGGAACTGCCTCGGCGAATGCCTGAAGGAACTACATGCACCTGAGACGGGGATGACCGTGGGGTTCGACCCCCCACCTTGCAGGCGCCCTTCTGGCATGGGCGGGCTCCCCGGTGTTTCTTCGCCCCTCGTCGCTGAGACCGACCGAAAAGGAACCATCCTGGCGAATGCCAGCGGAACTACATCGCCTGATAAGCGCCTGGTCGCGGGTTCGAATCCCGCCGCTGCCACCTTCATGGCAGCGTAGCTCAGTGGTAGAGCAGGAACGTTTCGCACCCCCTTGTCGCCAGGACCTCATCAGCGCCGGGAATGCCGGCAGGACTACAGGGTAGAGCGCCCGCCTCGGCGGGAGGATGCCGGTTCGATCCCGGCCCGGAGCGATCCGGAAGCTCAGCGACGACATGTCTTGCCACGCCTTGTCCCGGCCCCCTTGTGAGTGAGTGCTCGAGATGACGACCGAAGAGACCAAGCCACCGATCACCGGGCGCGAGCTGATCGAATGGGGCCATCGCTCCGGCCCGCAGTTCGCGGCGCTGCTGGAGAAGGCGAATGCGGCGCGGGCCGAGGGCTACGGCCTTATGAAGATCCGCGACATGCTGGCGGACGATCTCCCGCCGCCTGCACCGCCGACGCTCGCCCTGCATGCGCCGGGGGCCGTCCCGGTCCACGTGAACATCGAGACGGAGGAGGCGGACGAGGTCGACAATGTCGAGAAGGTGACGGCGACCATGCAGGCGCTGATGCGCACGCCAACGCTGCGCGCGGGCGCGATCATGCCCGATGCATGCCCCGCAGGACCCGTCGGCACGATCCCCGTAGGCGGCGTGGCGGCGGCGGAGAACGCGATCCACCCCGGAATGCATTCGGCGGATATCTGCTGTTCGGTCATGCTCACCGATCTCGGCCATGCCGATCCGAAAGCCGTGCTCGATGCGGCCAGCGCCGCCACCCATTTCGGCCCCGGCGGCCGGGTGGAGGGTCAGCAGATCGCGGTGCCGTCAGGGATCATGGAGGCATTCCGCGAGAACCCCTTCCTCAACGAGGTGAAAGCTCTGCGCATGGCGGAGAGCCATATGGGCACGCAGGGCGACGGCAATCACTTCCTCTTCGTCGGGCGGTCGCGCGCGACGGGTCGGACGGCGATGATCACGCATCACGGCTCCCGCGGCCCTGGTGCGCGGCTCTATCGTGCCGGCATGGCGGTGGCCGAGCGCTATCGCCAGGTGCTATCGCCCGCGACGCTCAAGCAGAACGCCTGGATCCCTGCCGACACGGACGAGGGCCGGGACTACTGGGCGGCACTGCAGCTCATCCGCGCATGGACGAAGGCAAACCACGAGGCAATCCACGATGCCGTGGCAGAGAGGACAGGCGCCGCGGTGGCGGACCGGTTCTGGAACGAGCACAACTTCGTCTTCGAGCGCGGCGGGCTTTACTACCACGGCAAGGGGGCGACACCGGCATGGGCGGGATTTGCGGCCGATGCGACGGCGCGCACCCTCATCCCGCTCAACATGGCAGAGCCGGTCCTGGTGGTGCGCGGGCGCGACGCCGGCCACGCGCTCGGCTTCAGCCCGCATGGCGCGGGGCGCAACTTCTCGCGCTCCGAGCACCGCCGCCGCATGGGGCGGCGCACGCCCGCACAGCTGCTGGCCGCCGAGACGGCGGGTCTCGACGTGCGCTTCCATGCGGGCCGCGTCGACATCTCCGAGCTGCCCTCGAGCTACAAGCGCGCGGATGCCGTCGTCCGCCAGATCGACCGCTACGGCCTCGCCAGGATCGAGGACTACATCGATCCCTATGGCTGCATCATGGCCGGCGACCTGCCGCAACCCTGGCAGAAGCCCAAGAAGCGCGTCGCCGGCGCGAACGCGCAGCCGGGATAGGCGCCTTGCGTTCGGCGGCGGTCGACCCGGTCCGTCGGGTCGCGTCCGGACGTTTTGCGGAGGGATCTGGCAGGACGGTATGCGCTCTGGCCAGATCCCGTCATCGCCGATCTGATCGGTGTCTCCACCATCGGGCGTCTGTCGAGCGACCGCCGCGCAACGGAGGTCTCGCAGCGGAGACGGTGGTCCGGAAGATCCAGTCAGCGCCACCATGGAGGGCCATCCCTTCGGCGGGGACAACGTCGTCGATATCGACCCCGCGCAATATGGTGTGTTCTTCGCCCCGGACGGCCGACATGCGGTTGCGAATGCGCTCTACTGGGAACCCGACATCGCCGGCATGGATCGAGGCGTCGCGTGGCTCTGTCCTTACGGTGCGGATGAACGCCGGAGAGCGCGATGACGGGACCGCGGCGATCTGTGCCGTCAGCTGATCTGCTGACGATTGCGCCGCTACGCTGGCGTCACCGCTTCGCGCGGCGTCGCGGCCTGCCTCCCTGTGCGCTTTGGGCACCTTACGAGGATGATCGCGGGGTTGGACATTCCTTCCCGGCGCACCGCGTGGGCGAGGTCGGCGACCGTCGTTCGGCAGATGCGCTCCTTTGCCGTGCCGGCGGCGCAGATGATCTCGACGTCCGTATCGGAGTCGAGGCCGTTCTCGTGCAAGCTGTTCGCTAGCCGCCCGGCGTTGCCGATGCCCATATAGACCGCGAGCGTCGTGCCCGGCTGTAGATGAGCGGCCCAGTTCGGGACGGTGTCGGATGCATGCCCGTTGGGGTCGTCGGAGAGGCGGCCCGTCGTCAGGATGAGCGTGTCCGTCTGGCCGCGGACGGTCAGAAAGCTGCCGGCAGCCGCGGCGGCGGCCGTTGCCGCCGTGACGCCCGGTACGATCTCCCAGGGGATGCCCTGGGCATCGAGCGCGGCCCCCTCCTCCGCGCCGCGGGCGAAGATGCCGGGATCGCCGCATTTGAGACGGACGACCCGCAGCCCCTCCCGCGCGGAGGCCGCCAGCCGGGCGTTGATGCGGGCCTGTGGCCACGCATGCGCTCCGGGCGCCTTGCCCACGTAGATGCGGATGGCGTCCGCGCGCGTGTGGGCGAGAAGGCCGGCGTCGATGAGGCGGTCGTAGTAGACGATATCGGCCGCTTTCAGCCGTTCGACGCCGCGAAGCGTGATGAGGTCGGCCGATCCCGGACCGGCGCCCACGAGACTCACGACCCCCATGCCGAGCGCTGCGTTTCGACCCGATGGGTCGGTCGGTGCGAGCGCTCGGGCCGGTGGCGCGAAGACATGCAGGCGAGCGGCGGCGTGCCGGAGCGACCGCAACCAGACGCCGAAGCGTCCGGGCTTGGCGACGGCGCGCCACACGGGCAGGGCAGTGTCTGACATTGGCGCCTCCGTCATTCCGCGGCGACCGGCGCGCGCGCGGCGGCGATCAGGGCAGCGAGTTCGGGCCGGCAGGAGCCGCAGTTCGTACCGGCCCTGAGCGCGTGTCCTATCGCCTCGATGTCGGCCAGCCCGTCGCGCATGATCGCCTCGACGATGGTGTTCACGCCCACCTCGTAGCAGGCGCAGACGGTGGCACCTGGATCGGGCATGTGCGCGCCCGCGCGTCCCGCGAGGAGCGCGGTGCCGTCGAGGCCGCCCTCGGGGTTGCTGGCCAGTGCTGCGCTGAGGAAGCCGCGGCTGACCGCGACGGGGTGTGGTGCCGCGAAGAACGCGCCCGCGAGGCACCCCTCCTCAATGGCCACCACCCGGTACCCGCCGCGCCCCGGATCGGCCAGTTCCAGACGCTCCGCCGACGGGCGCATGCTGAGGAGCGCACTGGCGAAGGCGCTCCAATCGGGCGGCGGCACCCGCCCGGCGAGCTCGGCCTGCCAGCCGCCCACGAGCCGGGCTCGCGCCCAGTAGTTGGTGCCGGGCGAGAGCGTGCGGCGCGAAATGGCGAAACCGTACCAGGCGGCCCCGAAGGGCTCGATGGCCACGGGCTGTGCCTTGCTCTCGGGCTGTCCGGAGATCGGGTCCGTTGCGGCACCGACCAGCGTGTCGACCAGCGCCTGGCGCGACCAGAGGCTGCTCCAGTGCATCGGGACGAAGATGGAGCCGCGCGGCGTCCGCTCCGTGATGAGCGCGCGGACGACGATCCGGCCGTGAGGGCTTGCGACTTCGACGAGGCTCGCCGGCCCGATCCCGGCTTCGGCGGCATCTGCCGGATGGATCTCCGCGTAAGGTTCGGCCATGTGCCGGCTGAGCCGTGGCGATCTCCCCGTGCGGGTCATCGTGTGCCAGTGATCGCGCACCCGGCCGGTGTTGAGCACGAGCGGGTAGGCGGCGTCGGTGCTGGCTGCCGGCGGCCGGTGGCGGACCGGCATCATGCGGGCCCGGCCATCGCGATGGCGGAACCGGCCGTCGGCGAAGGGCCGTGTCAGGCCCTCGCCCTCGGCGGGGACCGGCCAGCGCGTTGGCGCCAGCGCCGCATAGCCGGCATCGTCGAGCGCCGCGAGGCCGGAGATATCGAACGCCGAGCCGAGCCGCGCCGCGATGCCCGAGAGCGCTGCATGCTCGCGGAAGATGGCGGCGGGCCCGTCGAAGCCGAAAGCCTCGCCCCAGCCCATCGCGGCCGCCACGTCACAGACGATCCGCCAGTCCGGACGGGCCTGGCCGGGGGCAGGCAGGAATGCGCGCTGACGCGAGATCATGCGTTCGGAATTCGTGACGGTGCCCGATTTCTCGCCCCAGCCTGTGGCTGGCAGGAGGACGTGGGCGAGGCGGGTTGTGTCGGTCTCGGCCATGATGTCCGAGACCACGACGAAGGGGCAGGTGCGGATCGCCTCGGCGACATCGGCCGCCTGCGGCAGGCTGACGGCGGGGTTGGTCGACATGATCCAGAGTGCCTTGATCCGTCCCTCGGCGCAGGCCTGAAAGAGATCGACGGCCTTCAGACCCGGCCGCTCGCAGATTTCGGGGGCCTGCCAGAAGGCTTGCACCGCGTCCCGATGCGCCGGGTTTTCGATGTTGAGATGGGCCGCCAGCGTGTTGGCGAGCCCGCCGACCTCGCGACCGCCCATCGCATTCGGCTGACCGGTCACGGAGAAGGGCCCCATACCCGGTCGGCCGAGCCGTCCCGTCGCGAGGTGGCAGTTGATGATGGCGTTCACCTTGTCCGTGCCGGCGGCGGACTGGTTTACCCCCTGGCTGTAGACCGTGACCGCACGCTCCCGGCTCAGAAAGAGCTGTGCGAAGGCCTGAAGCTCGGCCGGTCCCAGCCCCGTTGCCGCGGCAGTGCGCTCGAGCGTCGCGTCGCGGGCACATTCGATGGTCGATGGAAGGTCCGCGACATGATCGGCCACGAAGGACCTGTCGATGGCACCCTCCGCCGCGATGCGGTTCAGAAGCCAGTTGAAGAGAGCGACGTCCGAGCCCGGGCGCAGGGCAAGGTGCAGGTCCGCGAGCTCGGTGGTGGCCGTGCGGCGCGGATCGACGACCACGATACGCATCTCCGGCCTCGCGGCGCGGGCGGCGGCGAGGCGCTGGAAGAGCACGGGATGGCACCAGGCGAGGTTCGAGCCGGTGAGCACGACCAGATCCGCGAGCTCCAGGTCCTCGTAGGTGCCCGGCACGATATCGCCGCCGAACGCCCGGCGATGGCCAGCGACGGTCGAGGCCATGCAAAGGCGCGAGTTCGTGTCGATATTGGCCGAGCCGATGAAGCCCTTCATCAGCTTGTTGGCCACGTAGTAGTCCTCGGTCAGGAGCTGGCCGGAGACGTAGAAGGCCACGCTGTCAGGCCCGTGTTCGGCGATGGCGCGGCCAAACCTCTCCGCGACGAGATCGATCGCCTCGTCCCAAGTGGCGCGACGCTCGGCGATCCGGGGTTCGAGCAGGCGTCCGTCGAGGCCCAGCGTCTCACCGAGCGAGGAGCCCTTGGAGCAGAGCCGGCCGCGATTGGCGGGATGTGCGGGATCGCCGGCGACGGCGGCGCTGCCCTTGCCGTCAGGCGTCGCCACCACGCCGCAGCCGACCCCGCAATAGGGACAGGCTGTACGCAGCCCGGTCCCTGTCACGCCGCCGTCCGCCGGGCGATGGCGGCGAGATCGAGCAGCACGCGGCCCCCCTCGACGCGGGTGGGGAAGGTGGGCACCTGCCCGTCGTCCGCGCCCTGTACAGTGCCCGTCTCGAACGCGATCACCCAGTTGTGGAGGGGACAGGTGACCGCGCGGCCATGCACGATCCCTTCGGAGAGCGGACCGCCCTTGTGCGGGCAGCGGTCGAGGAGCGCGAAGACGTCGTCCTCGGCCGTGCGGAATACGGCGACGCAGCCCACCCGGCTCTTGACCACGCGGGCGCCGCGGACGGGGATGTCCGCGAGCGCGCCGATATCGATCCACTGGCTCATTCTGCGGCCTCCAGGGTCAGGTCGGCTATGGGACGGTAGGTCTTTTCGGTCTCAGCGTTCGCGCGCTCCGCCCAGGGGTCCTTCTGGAAGACGCTCTGGGAGAGATCGAAGCGCTCGACGAGCGCGCGGCGGCTTTCGAGGTCGTCGACCACCTGGGCACGCACCCAGTCGAGCCCCACCTTGGCGAGCCATTTGTAGGGGCGGTCGAGGTACTTGGCGTGCTCGCGATAGAGCTGGGTGAAGGCGACGACGAGGTCCATGGCCTCCGCTGCCGTCTCGGTCTTGCCGAGCGGCTCCACGCGCTTCACGTCCATACCCGCCGCCCCGCCGACGCCGACCTCGAAGCCGCTGTCGACGCAGACGATGCCGACATCCTTGCAGGTCGCCTCCGCACAGTTCCGGGGGCAGCCGGAGACCGCCATCTTGACCTTGTGCGGGGTCCAGGAACCCCACATCCGCTTCTCGATGGCGATGCCGAGGGCGGTGCTGTCCTGTGTGCCGAACCGGCAGTGATCCGTGCCCACGCAGGTCTTCACGGTGCGCAGGCCCTTGGCGTAGGCATGGCCGGAAACGAGGCCGGCCCGGTTGAGGTCGGCCCAGATGGCGGGCAGGTCCTCACCCTTGACGCCCAGCAGATCGAGCCGTTGGCCCCCGGTCACCTTGACCGTCGGAACGTTGTACTTCTCGGCTGCATCCGCGATGGCGCGCAGCTCGTCCGGCGTGGTGATACCGCCCCACATGCGGGGGACCACCGAGAAGGTGCCGTCCTTCTGGATGTTGGCGTGCTTACGCTCATTCACGAAGCGGCTCTGTGGGTCGTCCGCATACTCCAGCGGCCAGTCGGCGAGCAGGTAGTAGTTTAGCGCGGGCCGGCAGACATGGCAGCCGCAGGAGGTCTTCCAGCCGAGCTCCTGCCATACCGCCGGCATGCTCTTGAGCTCACGCGCCTTGATCAGCCGGCGCACGTCCTCATGCGTGAGCTCCGTACAGGTGCACACGGGTTTCGCCGCCGGGGCCGCATACGCGTCGCCGAGGGTGAAGGCGAGGAGCTGCTCCACGAGCCCGGTGCAGGTGCCGCAGCTCGAGGACGCCTTCGTCTCGGCGCGCACGGCGTCGAGCGTGGTGGCGCCGCCTGCGATGGCGCTGGTGATGCGGGATTTGCAGACGCCGTTGCAACCGCAGACCTCTGCCTCATCCGGCAAGGCTGCAACGGCCGCCATAGGGTCGAGGGGAGTACCCCCGGCGAAGGCTGGGCCGAAGATCAGCGTCTCGCGCATCTCGGCGATATCGGTGCCGTCCTTGATGTGGCCGAAGAACCAGTTGCCGTCGGCCGTGTCGCCGTACATCACGGCGCCGATGAGCCGGTCGCCCTCGACCACCAGGCGCTTGCAGACGCCGCGGGCGGGGTCGCGGAAGACGATCTCCTCTCGGCCCTCGCCCTCTGCGAAATCGCCGGCGGAGAAGAGGTCGACGCCGGTGACCTTGAGCTTGGTGGCGGTCAGAGAGCCTTCGTAGGCGGCAGCGTGGCCCGCCAGCGTCTCGGCCGCCACCTTCGCCATGTCGTAGAGCGGGGCCACGAGGCCGTAGCAGGCGCCCCGATGCTCGACGCATTCGCCGACGGCCAGAATATCGGCGTCGGACGTCACCATCTGGTCATCCACATGCAGCCCGCGCCCGCAGGCGAGGCCGGCCTCCTCGGCCAGCGCCGTAGCAGGGCGGATGCCGACGGCCATGCAGACGAGGTCTGCCGGGATCTCCGTGCCATCGTCGAGACTGACGGCCTCTACGCGATCCTGCCCCACGATTTCGTGCGTGTTGGCGCGGCAGCGGATAGTGATCCCACGGCTCTCGAGCTCCTTCTGGAGGAGGTAGCCCGCCGCGGGATCGAGCTGACGCTCCATGAGGTGCGGCATGAGGTGCAGTACGGTGACGTCCATGCCGCGAAGGCGGAGGCCGGCGGCTGCCTCGAGGCCCAGGAGCCCGCCGCCGATGACCACGGCCTTCGCGCCGGGCCTCCCCGCGGCCTCGATCATCGCGTTCGTGTCGTCGAGGTCGCGATAGGTGACGACGCCAGGCAGGTCGTGGCCCGGGGCCGGGATGATGAAGGGCGTGGAGCCGGTGGCGATGACCAGCTTGTCGTAGGGGGTTTCCCCGCCTTCGCTCAGCACCACTTTCCGCGCCCGGTCGATGCCGGTCACGCCCTCGCCAAAGCGGCATGCGACGCCGTGCTCGGCATACCAGTCCGCATCGTGCGTGACGATCTCCTCGAACGTCTTCTCGCCGGAGAGAACGGGGGAGAGCATGATGCGGTTGTAGTTTCCCCGCGGCTCCGCACCGAAGAGGGTGACGCTGTAGGCTTCGGGCGCCTTCTCGAAGAGCTGTTCCAGCAGGCGGCCCGAAGCCATGCCGGCGCCGATGACGACGAGTTTCTCAGCCATTGCTCACTCCGCCGCGGTGGTGAGGGATGGGTGAGCGGGGGTGGGCTGCGCATAGGCGCTCCGCACCATCTCCTCGCTCAGGATGGCGTAGGCGGTTTCCCACGCTGCGCGATGGGCATCGGTGAAGCCTTCGTCGAGGCTGCGCGCGAGCGTGAAGATCAGCGCCTCGCCGACGGGCGCATACATCGCCGGTGTCACGCCGTAGGTGACGTGCCGGGCCGCGAGGTCGCGCGCGTAGGGGAGCACCGTCTCCAAGCGGTCGAGCCCGTCGACGACGAGCGCGAGGGTTTGCATCAGCTTCGCGCCCTGAGCGGCCATCTCGCCCTTGAAGAGCGACTGGAGCTCTGGATTCTTTGCAAAGAGGCGCGCGTAAAAGAGCTCGGCAACGAGGCCGGAGATCGGCTGGATCTGCCGGAAGCTTTCGGTCACGAGGGCGTGCTGCTCCGGACCGAACGCCACCTGTCCGGCCGGCAGCGCGGCGCTGCGGTCCTGCGGCGCGATCATGCCGCTTCCTCCTTCGGTTTGTCGGCACTTGCACCCGCCAGGGGCGCCGTCCGCTTTCCGTGCGCGCCCTGCTCGTATTCCTCGAGGAAGGAGAGGAGCTGCTCGCGGTAGGCGTAGTATTCCGCGTGCTCGAGCAGCGCCTTGCGGGTGCGCGGGCGGGGGAGGTCGACCTCCATGACCTTGCCGATGCGCGCACGGGGCCCGTTGGTCATCATCACCACGCGGTCCGCCAGCAGGATGGCCTCGTCAACGTCATGCGTGACGCAGACGGCGGTGACCTTGGTGCGCGACCACACCTCCATCAGCACCTCCTGCAGCTCCCAGCGCGTGAGGCTGTCGAGCATGCCGAAGGGCTCATCGAGGAGGAGAAGCTTGGGCGAGAGGGCGAAGGCGCGGGCGATGCCGACGCGTTGCTTCATGCCGTTCGAGAGATCCGCGGCCGGCTTGTCCATCGCGTCGGCCAGACCGACGCGCTCGAGATAGTACTCGACGACGTCCTGCCGCTCGGCCTGGCTGGCCTTGGGATAGACCCGGTCGACGCCGACCGCCACGTTCTCGCGCGCCGAGAGCCAGGGGAAGAGGGAGGGCGCCTGGAAGACCACCGCGCGTTCGGGGTCCGCCTCCGTCACGTGCTTTCCGTCGAGGACGATGCTGCCCTTGGAGATGTCGTTGAGCCCGGCGGTCATGGTCAGGACCGTGGACTTGCCGCAGCCAGAGTGCCCGATGAGGGAGATGAACTCGCCCTTCTTCAGCGAAAGGTCGAACTCCTCCACCACCGTCAGCGGACCCTTCGGCGTGGGGTAGATCTTGGAGAGCTGGGAGTATTGCAGATACCGCTCATCCGTGCGCGTGACCGCCGCATCGGCATAGGCTTTGGGCAAACCGTGGAGCGGCGTGACCTTGGGCAGCACCCGCGTCTCCGCCGCCTTCGACGCGATGCCCACATCCATGAGGTACTGCGTGACCGTGCCCCGGAGGCGTTTGAAGCTCGCGTCATGGTTCAGGGCCGCGCGCTCCCGCGGACGGGCGAGCGGCACGGCAAACTCCTCGCCTAGCGTCCCGTCCGGGTTGAGAGCGACGATGCGGTCGGCCAACAGGATCGCTTCGTCCACGTCGTTCGTGATCAGGACCACGGTCTTCCGGTCCCCCTCCCAGATCCGCACGATTTCGTCCTGGAGGTTCGCGCGGGTGAGGGCGTCGAGGGCCGACAGCGGCTCGTCGAGCAGCAGGACCTCCGGGTTCATGGCGAGCGCACGCGCCACGGCCACGCGCTGGCGCATCCCGCCCGAAAGCTCCGCCGGGCGCCGGTCCATGGCATGGCCGAGGCCGACCATCTTCACGAAGCGCTCCACCATCGCCGCGCGCTCCGCCTTCGAGATCCGCTTGTGCACGGCGTCGACGGCCAGGCTGACATTGCCCCCAACCGTGAGCCAGGGCATCAGGCTGTAGGACTGGAAGACGAGCCCTCGCTCCGGCCCCGGGCCTTCGATAACGGCGCCTTTGAAGAGCGCTGCGCCTTCGTCAGGTGTCTCGAGCCCTGCCATCAGGTTGATGAGCGTGGTCTTGCCGGTGCCCGAGAAGCCGAGGATCGCAAGGAATTCGCCCTCCCGCACGTCGAGGTCGATATTGCGCAGAACCGGCTCATAAGCCGTGCCGTCCCCGAAGCCCTTGGTGACGCCTTTTAGGGATAAGATGCTCATGTCGCTCACCGCTTGGCCGCATGGGTGAAGGCGGACTGGATCGCGTACATCATCCGGTCGAGGAAGAAGCCGATCAGCCCGATGGTGAAAACGGCCACCATGATCTTGGCGAGCGACTGCGATGAGCCGTTCTGGAATTCGTCCCACACGAACTTTCCGAGCCCCGGGTTCTGCGCCAGCATTTCCGCCGCGATCAGCACCATCCAGCCCACGCCGAGCGAGAGGCGCAGCCCGGTGAAGATGAGGGGCAGGGCGGAGGGCAGGACGAGCTTCGTGATCTTGGTCCAGGTGCTCATCTTGAGCACGCGGGAGACGTTGACGAGGTCCTTATCGATCGAACTCACGCCCAGCGCCGTGTTGATCAGCGTCGGCCAGAGCGAGCAGAGCGTGACGGTGATGGCGGAGTTCAGGAACGACTTGGAGAACGTCCCGTCATTCGTGGTGTAGAGCGCCGAGACGACCATGGTCACGATGGGCAGCCAGGCGAGCGGCGAGACCGGCTTGAAGACCTGGATCAGCGGGTTGAAGGCGGCGGAGGCGGTCTGGCTGAGACCGCACATGATGCCGATGGGAACGGCGACGACGGTGGCCAGCAGAAAGCCGAAGAAGACGGTCTGGATCGAGGTCCAGATCTGGTCGTAGTAGGTCGGCTTGCCGGTATAATCGCGCCACTTGATGCGGTCCTCCTGGCCTGCCTCGGCGAGCTTGGCGTTCCGTGCGTCCTGCCGTTCGTAGAACGCCGCTTCCTTGTCCCAAGACCGTTCCGCATCCGCATGCAGGTTCTCCACCTGCTCCCAGACCTGCACGGGGCCGGGGATGGCGCCGAGCGAGGTCTGGACCTGCGGCGCGAGCGAGGCCCAGAGCGCGAGGAAGGACAGGATGGCAAGGAGCGGCACCAGCATGAGGCGCCAGAGCTCGCCCATCTGCGCCCGCGGATTGTCGCCGGCCGCGACACGCAGGAGCGGTGTGAGAAAGCTGAGGCCGATCACCTGAAACCAGGTGTCCGCCTTGTTGATGCGGGTGAAGAGCCGGGCGCGCCGCGCCTCACGCGCAGCATCGGGGGTGACGTTCGTATCTGAGATCGCAGCCATCTCTACCTCTGGAATGCTGGGCGCGGGCCGTGCCGCTGGCGCACCCTCCCCCTGCGAGGAGGAGGGCCGGGGTGGGTGTCAGCGAAGGGTCAGCCGTCGACCTTGTTGCCGACGACGCGCTGCGCGCCCTTGAGGCCGATGGGGAAGGCCTCGAGATACGCGTTCGGCTTGCGGCCGTCGTATTCCACGCCGTCAATGAACTCGGCTGTGGGCTCGCGGTAGCCGTCGGTGTCCCAGGGGAAGTCGGCCTCGTTCGCCAGCCCCTCATCGACCAGGAGGCGCGCGGCCTCGAGGTAGATGTCCGGGCGGTAGACCTTCTCGGCGACCTCGGAATACCAGCTATCAGGCTTCGGCTCGGCGATCTGGACCGAGCGGCGCATCTTGGAGTGGTACGATTCGGAGTCCGTGTAGAAGGGGTAGGTCGCGTAGTAGCGGATGAAGACTTTGTAGTGCGGGATGTCGCGCTTGTCGCCCTTCTCG
>JBCCDG010000046.1:0-27828 GCA_039030915.1 Pseudomonadota bacterium
GCGCGGGACGGGACGCAGGAAACGGCACTCGCCCTCGGCGCCTGCCGCGCGGTCTTCGCGCTGGCGGGCCCGGTGCTGGTGGCCGCGGCCGTGCTGGCACCGGAGATCGTGCCCATGCTGCTGGGTGCGGGATGGGGTCCCGTGGTGCCGCTCCTCTCGCTCCTTGCCGCAGCTCAGCTCTTCGCCCTGCTCGGCGCGGCACTGCCGGCCATCGCGATCCGGGTGGACCGGGTGGACGTGCTGGCCCGGCTCGAGATCCTGATCCTCTGCCTCCGCCTGCCGCTCCTCTGGTTCGCGATGAGCGAGTTCGGCATCATCGGCGCGGGCTACGCCTCGCTCGCCGTCTCGCTCGTCACGCTCGTGCTCTCGGTACGGCTGCTTGGCCGACTGCTCGGCACGGGCCCGGGTGCGGTCGCACGCGCGCTGCTCGGCCCGTTCCTCGGCCTCGCCGCCATGACGCTGGCGCTCGATGCCGGGCGGTCGGCATGGCTCGTCGGGCTCGACCCTCTTGGTCTGCTCATCGCCGTGGTCGTTCTCACCGCGCTGGCCGGGCTCGTGCATCTGGCGGTGATGGCGCTGGCCTGGCAGTTCTCCGGCCGCCCGCCCGGGCTCGAGCGCTTCTGCATCGAGGCAGCCGCCCGTCGCACCCGGCGCGCGATCGGACTTCAGGGCAGCGGCGTATGACTGCCCTGCCCCGCCTCCCCATCCGCGAAGCGGATCCGTGCGCGCAGCTCGGGCGACGCGAGGGCGAGGACAGCGCGGAGCTTGCCGTAATTGTTGTCGCTCACCACCACCTCCTTGCCGAGGAGCGCCGAGAGAACCGCGACATGCAATCGGTTGGTCCGCACCCGCTCGAAGGGCGCGAGGAAGCGGCGGAGCGCCTCGACGGCCAGCAACGCCTGGTCCCGCTCATTCTCCCGCACGCGAAAGACCTCGGAGAGATCGATGCTTTCCGGTGGCGGCGCGTCGCCCGCGCTCTCCCCGTCGGTGCGCATGGCGAGGAGCGTGCCACCCTGCCGCCGCAGCGTCCGCGCCCCGAGAAAGGCCCGCGCGGCCTTCGTCGCATAGCGCCAGGCGTAGGGCCGGACGAGCATGCCCGGCAGTGCCGCGCGAAATTCCCGAGCATGAGCCTCCGGCGTCCAGAAGAGCGCCATGTCCGGGCAAAGCTGAAGCGCGACCTGCGGTGCGGCGGCACGACAGTGGCGAAAGCTCTCCATATCGCGGCACAGGATCAGCGTCTTCGCCGGCAGGCTGCCCAACAGCGTCTCATTGCCCCGGACGGTCGCGGGCAACAGCACGATGCGCGCGAGACGATGCGCCTCCGCTGCCAGAAAGCCCGCGAGATGGTCGTAAAGGGGTACGAAATTCCCCGCCGCGGCGAACACCACACCCGCCCCGTCCGGTACCGGCGCCCGATAGCTCTGCTCGCTCAGGCGGAAGCCATGCGCATCGAAGAACTGGTGCGCTCCGAGCGCGATCAGCGCATCACCTGCATTGCCCGGCAGGTGCAGGAACCGGTCGCCGTCCCGCAGATGCTCCCTGAGGAGCGCGGCCAGCCCGTCGAAATCGAGCACGGGTGGCAGCCCGTCGGCAGGTGTGAGCATCGCGCCTTCTCCTTCTTCCGGCAAAGCAGCCGGCGCAGACAATACGAAACGGCGGCAATAATTCAAATAAAATTTGGCATCTCTCATAACTATATTTGAGGTATTCCGATGGAATCAAATACTGATGAGGTAAAAGTCTCCGTTGTCATGCCCGTCTATAATGGCGAGGCTTTTCTCGACGAGGCGGTACAGTCCGTTCTCTCGCAGAGCTTCACGAATTTCGAGGTCATCGCGGTCGATGACGGCAGCAGCGACGCGACGCCCGAGATCCTGGCCCGCCATGCGGCCATCGACCCCCGGCTCCGCGTGCATCGCCAGGCCAACAGCGGCATCGTCGGTGCGCTGAACGCAGGGCTGGCGCTGGCGCGCGGCGCCTACATCGCGCGCATGGACGCGGACGATGTGTGCCTGCCGGATCGCTTCGCCCGGCAGGTCGCGCATCTCGATGCATCACCCGAAACGGTGCTCGTGGGCGGGCTCGCCGAGACGATCGACGCCGAAGGTCGACCGCTGGCCGTGGTCTCCGGCGGGCCGCATCGCCGCACCGATCTCACGAGCTTCCCGCCGCGCGTGGCCGTCTCGCTTCACCCGCTGATCATGGTGCGCCGCGAGGCCTTGGCGCGCATCGGCGGTTACCGGGAGGGGTTTGCGCATGCGGAGGACTACGATCTCTATCTCCGCCTCGCCCCGCTGGGCGCCATCGACAACCCGGACATGGTGATGCTGCGCTACCGCAAGCACGACGGCGCCATCTCCCAGCGCAACATCGCGGTGCAGGAACGCTCCGCCGCGCTGGCGGAGATCGACGCCGTGGCGACGGCGCAGGGCGGGGCGGCAGGCAGCCCACCGCGGCCCAACGCCATCGGCATCGCGGAGGAGACCTTCGAGGCCTATGTCCGCTTTCGCATCTGGCGCCGGCTCCAGGACTATTATCCGGGCGAAGCGGCGCGCGCCCGCCGGGGCGTGCTCGGCGATGTGCTGCACCCACGGCGGCTGGCGGACGCGACGCATCATCGCCTGCGCCTGCGCATGGCGGCCGGGCTCCTCAAGGGCAGCCTGCGCCGTCTGAGCCGTGCGGGCGAGACCGGCGGACGAGGCGGCGGCGGGGCAAAGGAGCAGGCGTCATGAACGCCCCCGCGCGCCTCGCCCATCTGGATTGGATCCGGGCGGGCGCCATGCTGCTCGGCATCCCCTATCACGCGGGCCTCATCTACTCACCGGGACAGGCCTGGTTCGTCGCCTCGCCGGAGGGGAGCGTCCTGATCGGCGTGATCACCGGGCTTCTCGGCAGCTTCCGCATGGCGCTCTTCTTCTGGGTCGCGGGGCTTCTGACCGCGCTGGTGCTAGCCAAACGCGCACCGGGGCGGTGGCTTCGCGGCCGGCTCCTCCGCCTCGGTGTGCCTCTTGTCGCGGCGATGCTGATCATCTCGCCGCTCGTCATGGCGGCCATCGCCTACGGCATAGCGACGGAGAGCGGCGGCGCGGTCACGTTCGAGGCGGCGCTCGACGATCTCCTGTCCCGCCCCGGCGCGCACTGGATCGGGCACCTCTGGTTCCTGCAGACGCTGCTCGTCTTCTCGGTCATCGCGGTCGTCGCCCTGCCGCAGATCGAGCGGCTGGGGACGGCGCTGTCGGCAACGACGGCGGGGGGGATCGGTCTTCGCCATGTGCTGATCCTCGGCCTCGCGATCGGCGCCTACCGGCTCGGGGTGAATGGGGGATGGTACCTGCTGACGCTCCATCATCCGCCCGGCCCGGTGGTGGCGATGCTGAAGATCGAGCCCGTGCTCGACTATCTGCCCTATTTCCTCCTCGGCATGGCGATGCGCGTGGTCCCCTTGCCGCGGCTGGAGGCGGATCCGCGCGCCTGGGTGGCGCTCGGCCTCGCTGCCGCCGTCTACGTCCCGATCTGGCAGGAACCGGCGCTCGAAGCGAAAGTGCTGCGCTACGGCGCGGCCGGGGTGTTGAGCGTGCTCGGCGGCGCGATGATCGTGACGGCGGCATCCCGCCTGGCCCGGAGCTCGCCAGGCTGGGTCGATGCGCTCGTGGCGAGTTCGTTCACCGTCTATCTCGTACACTATCCCATCGTTGTCTGGGCCGGGACGCTACTCCGCGAGGTCGCGCTGCCGCCGCTTTTCGAGTACACCGCCTGCATCGCGGTCGGCGTGGCAGGCGCGCTGGCGGTGCACCGGCTGGTGGCCATGTCGCCTACGCTGACGCTGCTGCTCAACGGCCTGCCCTTCGGCGCGCGCGCCACTGTTCAGGCTCGGCACGCCGTGGTCCATCACCGCTCACCAGGAAAGGAAGCCGAGCCATGAGGATCCTCTGCACCGGCGGCGCCGGCTATGTCGGCAGCCACTGCCTGCGCCACTTCCGCGCCCGGGGCCACGAGGTCGTCGCCTTCGACAATCTGGCGGAGGGCAACCGCGCTGCGGTGGGCGATGCGCCGCTGGTGGTGGGGGACATCCGCGACCGGGATGCACTGCGTGCCGCGCTATCGGCCCATCGGATCGATGCGGTCGCGCATTTTGCGGCGCTCATTTCGGTTCCGGCCTCGATCAAGGACCCGCGCGCCTACTGGTCGGTGAACGTCGAGGGCTCGCAGGCGCTCCTCGATGCGATGGTCGATACGGGCGTCACCCGGCTCGTCGTCTCCAGCACGGCCGCCGTCTACGATCATGACGCGCCGATGCCGCTTCGCGAGACTTCGGCGCTTGCACCCGCCACACCCTACGGCACCTCCAAGCTCGCGATGGAGCACATGGTCAGGGACTATGCGCGCGCCTATGGGCTTGCCGCGACGGCGCTGCGCTACTTCAACGCGGCCGGCGCCGAACCCGACGGCAGCCACGGGGAATGGCGGCGCGAGGAGAGCCATGTCCTCCCCCTCCTGATGCTTTTTGCGCTCGGCCAGCGGCCGGCGTTCAAGGTCTTCGGCCAGGATTGGCCGACGGCTGACGGCAGCTGCGTGCGGGACTTCATCTCGCTCACGGACTTGGCGGCGGCGCATCTTCTCGCGCTGGAGGGGGCAGCGTCCGGGGAGATGGCCGTCTACAATCTCGGCACCGGCCACGGCACCAGCGTGCTCGAGCTTCTCGGCGCGGCCGAGGAGGTCATCGGCCGGCCACTCGGCTGGACGCCCGATGCCCGCCGCCCGGGCGATCCCGCCGTGCTGGTTGCGGATGCGGAGCTGATCGCGGAGCGGCTCGGCTGGCGCCCGACGGTGTCGAGTATCCGCGAGATCGTCGCGGCCGCCTGGGCGTGGCACGAAAGCCATCCCCAGGGCTACGGTCCCCATGCGGCCGAGGCGGCGCGAACGAAGGACACCGATCCGCCGCATCGCATAGCGGCAAGCGGCGCCTGACGCACCCGGCGCCCCCAAGTCCCCGCAGCGGGATCGCGGCGGCGTCAGTCATCCCATTTTGGTGCAGGTTTTGCGCGGTAAGGTCAAAAAGCCTGTCCTTGCCATCGCCTCTCTTTGATGCATGCACTGATCTGTTGCGGAACTGTACGTTACGGCAATAGACACGTCTGCACGGGCGTGGAGCAATTCGTGATGGCGTGGTCGAGGTATGAGCACCTGGTGTTCTTCGGCGTGCGTTCGCCGATGACCGTAGAGTTCGAGGAAACCTGCCGGCGGCTGGACCGTCCGGTGCTGGCCGGCGTTTCGCGCGGGGGCAGCGCACGGGCGGTGCTGACCGCCGTAATCGTCGATGACCCACCCGACACCGCGACCCACTATCTGCCCTGCGCCTTCGAGCCCGGTCGCCGTCGCGCGCTCTCGGCGGATGCGGAGACCCTCGGCCTCGCACCCGCGGACGCGCTGATCGACCCCACGGCGGTCGTCGCCGCATCCTCCAGCACCGGGGAGGGCTCGTTCGTCAATGCTGGCGCGGTGATTGGCGGTGCCACGATCCTGGGTCGGTGCGTGCTGGTGAACCGGGCGGCCTCGGTCGGACATCACTGCGTGCTCGAAGATTTCGCGACCATCGGGCCCGGCGCGACGCTGACGGGCGGCATTCGCCTCGGCATGGGCGCCACGGTAGGCGCCGGCGCGGTGCTCCTGCCCGGTATCGCCGTGGGTGAGGGCGCGCTGATCGCGGCAGGTTCGCTCGTGCGCGAAGACGTGGCGGCGGGCGCCTTCGTGGCAGGCTCCCCGGCGGTCGAGCGACCCTTCGACCGGGCACGCTCCAAGCTCTTCGCGGCGGGCGAGGAATGACGGCGCCCCTCCTCACCGGCGCCTGGCGGCGCGCTGGGTCGGCCGGCAGGCGGCCCTTTCTCGTCACGCCGGACCGTTCGCTTGGCTATGCGGATCTCTGCCGGGGTGTCACACGCTTTTGCGCACTCTTCGACAGGGCCGGCCTTGCGCCCGGAGATCGGGTGCTGATCGTGAGCGATGCCGAGCACGCAGCGGCGACCGCGCATATCGCAGCCCTCCTCGACGGCATCGTGCCGGTGATGCTGACGCCGGACAGCGGCGCCCCCCGCATCGCGGCCATCGCCGCCTCGACCGAGCCGGGCCTCATCCTCTGCGACGCCGCCCGGGCCGGTGAGCCCTGGGCTTCCGGCGCGACGACCCTCGCCGAAGGCTGGCCCGCGGCATCCGGCATGCTTGCGCGCCTTCGTCGCAACCCGTCCGCACCGGCAGCCGAGCCTGTCTCCAGCGCCTTCGAGCCGTTCGCCGAAGGCACGCGGCGCGATCCGCGCCTGCCCGACGCGCCCGGCGCGCTCGGCTATCTCCTCTTCACCTCGGGCACGACCGGCACGCCGAACGGCGTCGAGATCACACGGCGCAACATCGAGGCGCATCTGGAAACGCTGGTCCGCGTCTTCGAGCACGGGCCCGACAGCCGGATCTTCAACGCCACCCCGCTCGGCCATACGGACGGGCTGGTGCAGGGCCCGCTCCTCGCCTTCGCGGCGGGCGGTGCGGTGCTGCGGCCCGGCCGCTTCGCGCTGGCAGCGCTCGAGGACTGGCTCAACCGGATCAGCGCGATAGGTGCCACCCACATGATCACCAACCCGGCGGTGCTCGGCTTCATCGATCGGTTCGCGGCACACGACGACTACTTCGAGCCGGCGGGCTTCGACGGCGTCGTCTCCTCCGCCGCGATCCTGCGCCCCGATCTCTGGGAGCGGTTCGAGACGCGCTTTCGCACCCGCATCTTCAATATCTACGGCATGACCGAAACGGTCGCGAACGCCACCTATGCCGGCGGCCGCGCGGGCATGGGCGCTCACGGCACCATCGGCTGTCCCATCGATTGCGAGACCCGGATCGCTCCCCTCCCCGAAGGCCCGTCCGATGGCTCCGGCGAATTGCAGCTCCGCGGGGACAACATCTGCCGCGGCTATTGGCGCAACCCCGAGCGCACTGCACGGGCCTTCACCGCCGATGGCTGGTTCCGGACGGGCGACATCGCAAGACGCCGCGCCGATGGCAGTCTCGAGCTTCTCGGCCGGCTCTCGACCGCGATAAACGCTGCCGGCACGATGATCCGGCCCGAGGAGATCGACGAGGCCCTGCTCGAGCATCCGCTCGTGGTCGAGGCGGCGACCGTCGGCCTGCCCGACCCCACCCATGGCGAGATCGCGGTGAGCGCGGTGGTCACTGCCCGGCCGGTCGAGCCGAACGAGCCAGCACTCTTCGAGCATTGCCGCGCCCGGCTCGAAGCCTTGCGCATGCCCCGCCACATCGTCCCGCTCGACCGCATTCCGCGTGGCGATGCGGGCAAGCCGCAGATCGCCGCGCTGCGCGCCGCCCTCGCCTCGGCCATCGGCAGCACGCCTGCCCTCGACGGCGCCGAGACCGGCGAGGCGGACCGCGATGCGCTCACGAAGGTGATCGAGATCGCCGCCGACGTCTTCCGCGTATCCCCCGAGACGCTCGACGCGCGGAGCTCGCCCGACAGCATCACGGCCTGGGACAGCTTCACCCATATCAACCTGATGATCGCCGTTGAGCAGGCGCTCGACTGCCGCCTGCCAACCCGCAGGATCGTCGCCATCCGAAGCCTCGCCGACCTCGCGGATGTTGTCGCGCGCGCGGACTGAGCCCGTCCGCCAGATGCGGGTCGTATGGCCGGCGGTGGCGGTAATCGTCGCGCTGGCTCTCGGCGTCCTTCTCGCCCGTGCCGAGACAAGCTGGGGCGGGTGGAGGACGGTCGAGCTGCCGCGCCCCGAGGAAGCGCCCGTCATCGTCATCGGCTCCTCGCTGATGGGCACCGTGCTCGGCTCGCTGCCGGAGGGCGAGACGCTGCTCGGCGATGGCAGAGCGCATGCGCTCTATTGGGAAGAGGCCATCACCGAGATCGAGACGATGCTTCTGTTCGAGCAGGCGGTGGCGAACCGTACGCCGACCATCGTGATCGAGGCGATGGATTTCGCGCTCACCTCCCGCAAGCCCGGATCGCCGGAGGCGACCACCGCGCTGATGGCGGTCGACCTCATCTCGCTCACGCTGCAGCAAAAGCTCAAGCGCGGGCTCAAGGTATTTCCTTCCGCGCAGAAGAGCCCGCGCCCTGGGCATGTGTGGCACGAGGCATTCGAGCCCGCCGCGCCCACGCCCGGCACGATCCCCGAGATCCGGCGATGGCCCGGACTCGAACCCGACTGGCTCGCACATGCGCTCGGCGACGCACGGCGGGCGGGGCTCGACGTGATCCTCGTCATCCCGCCATTGAGCGCGAGCGCCGTCGCGCAGACCGAACCCGATGGTGGCCGGACGCTCATGGCATCGGTTGCCGCCAGCCTCGCCCGGTTCGAGGGCGAGGGCGTGCGCGTCTGGGTACCCGACGCAGCCTGGCCCGACACGCTCTTCGGCGACCCTGTCCATGTGAGCGAGGAGGGCGGCGCCGCTGTGATCCAGGTCCTGCGAGACTGGTACCGGGCGCGACCATGACGTCCCTCGAGCTTCTGTTCCTATCTGCCGGCCTCGCCTCGGTCGCGCTTTCATGGGTTCTGCCCGGCCGGGCGGGCGAGGCTGCCGTGATGCTTGTCGCCGGAGCGGCACTCCTCGTCGTGGCGCCGCTCAGCCTCGGCTGGCTCCTTGGCGGGAGCTTCCTCGTCTTGCTCGCCATCTGGATGGGGGAGCGCATTGTCCGGCGTGACCTCGTAGTACTGTGCGTCGCACCTGTCCTGGTCGCTGCCTTTCTCGCCACGCGTTTTGAGAACGTGTTTCTTTGGATCGGGGGCGCCTACTTCACTCTGCGCCTTCTGCATGTGCTATTCGAGTGGCAGGGCGAGCGGATCGCGGCGCCGAGCCTTTGGCAGATGCTGCGCTACCAGTTCTTCGCGCCCGTCCTGCTGGCAGGGCCGATCCACCGCTTCCAGAACTTCGAGCGCGAGATCGCGCGGCGGCGCTGGGATGCCGGGCGCTTCTACTTGGGGCTCGAGCGGCTGCTGCTCGGCCTCTTCGCCTATGCGGTGATCGCGGGGCCGCTCTTCGACCGGTTCCGCATCCTCTTCGTAGACCGGCCCGAGTTCGGGGACGGCTTCCTCGCGGCCTGGGTCGCCCATGCGGCCTTCTGGGTGTGGCTCTACATCAGCTTCGAGGGCTTGAGCGCCATCGCCATCGGCCTCGCCCTCATGATGGGCCTGCGCATCGAGGAGAACTTCAACCGGCCCTGGGCGGCGCGGCATCTCGCGGATTTCTGGACGCGCTGGCACATGACACTGACGCATTGGTGCCGCGACTACGTGTTCCGCCCGGTCGCGGCGCGCACGCGGCTGCCGGCGCTGGCGGCTATCGCCTCGCTCCTGACGATCGGGATATGGCACGACGTCTCGGCCTATTTCGTGCTCTGGGGGCTCTGGCAGGGCATCGGGGTCAGCGCGACGCAATACCTGCTGCGCCATCCGGTCCGTGGCGTGCCGGGTCCGGTGACAGCGGTCGCGGGCAGACTGTCGGTCATCCTCTGGCTATCGCTCACGGCGCCGGTGATCACGGAGCTTCTGGGGGTCAGCCCATGACACCCTTGCAGCGGCTCCTTTCCCGTTTCCTGCCCGCACCGCTGGTGACGCTGGCGCTGATCGGCATCTATGCGGGGATGATCCTGCTCATCATGCTTACGATCTCCCGAGATCCCAGCTTCGTGCAGCCCTATATCGACGTCGAGTAGCGCCTCCCCCCGACCGGCGCTGCCGAGCGCTACTCTCCGATCGAGGCCTGCAAGCGGTCCGTATCGACGCCGCGGCGCACGTCGCGAAGTCGCCCGCCGACTTCGATCAGATAGCCCGAGACCGTGCGCAGGAGGTTCGTGGCAACGTTGATGTCGTTGTTCACGATCGTGCGCAGCTCCTCCGCCCCGATCCGCAGCGCCATCACATCCGTCTCCGCGACGAAGTCGTGCCGCCGGGGCTCTCCGCGGAGAACCGAGAGGTCGCCTACCATGCGCCCGGGCTCGACCACCGAGACAGGCTTGTCCTCGGGCTGCGCCTCGGAGTAGCGGAGCGTCGCCTGCCCCTTCACCAGCACATAGGCGCCATCCGTCGGGTCCCCGTCGCGGAAGAGGTATTCCCCGGCCGTCGCGTTCACCCATTGGGAGCCGTAGGCCAGAAGCCGCAGCTGATTGCGCTCCAGCCCGGCAAAGAGCTCGACCCTCTCGAGCTTGCGAAGCTTCTTGGTAAGCGCACTCGTCTCCGCCGTCGTCTCCGCCGCCTCGCGCCCCTTCAGCCGACCGTCCTCGATCTCGGCGAAGACGTCGAAGCTGTCGGGATTGTGGAAATCCTCCTCGAGGAAGATCAGCGTTGTCTCCGGCAAGAGCGCGCGCAGGCGCGTGCGCATGCGCAGCCTGCTCTCGCTGTCGTGGCTCGCGAGCGCGCGGTCGAGCAGCAGGACATCCGGCTTCTTGATGGCTGCGCGCACGAAGCTCATGCGCTCGAGCGCCACAGGCGGCAGGTTCGATCCGCCGATCCCGACGCTCGCATCGTAGATGAGCTCGGCCACGAGCCGCTTCAGCCCCTCCTCCACGAAGACATCCGAGACGACGTCGCGCACCTTCTGCACTTTTGCGCCGCCGCTAATGCAGACCTTGCCCCAGAGTGCGTTCTCCAGAACCGTGAGGCCCTTGGCGAAGCGATCCTCCTCGAGCGGCTCGAAGAGCTCGCCGGCCATCTTGCGCATCTCGTCCCGCCGCTTGGCGCGGATCTCGAGGATGCGATTCTTGAGCTTGTCGGGAAATGCCTCGCCGATCTGGTCGGCGGAGAAGCGGAAGGGCACGGTCATGAGAAGCCCGCGCTCGGTGCGGCCAAGCGTCTCCGTGCCTTGATCGCGCGCCTTGCGGGCGATGCCGATCAGCTTCTCGAAGAGCGCGGCATCGATGTTGAGCCCGCGGAACATCGGATGCTCCGTCCCGACCGAGCCGAAGATCGTCTCGAGCGTCGAGAGCACCGCCTTGCCGAGCTTCATCATCTCGGCCTCCATGCCGAGGCGCGCCATCGCGTCATGGAAGCGGTCGTTCTCGGCCAGCTCCTCCTGCATGATGTTTTTGGTCGGCGTGGCGAAGATCAGGTTGCCCGCCACGGGCAGGCCCGGGTTGAACGCCGTGTCTTCGAAGCGGTAGACGGCCTTGGAAAGCCCCTTCTGCTGCAGCCGCTCGGCGATCTTGGGACGCAGCTCCACCAGCCGCCCTGCGAGCTCGGGGTGATCGTCTGCGTCGAAGCGCGCATCGAGCCCGCGGCGGAAGAGGAAGGTGTCCGTGCCCATCGCCTCCGTGAGCTGCATCCACCAGGCCGAGAGCCCCTCGCGGTCTTCCAGCCCCGCGAGGCTGGGGTCGAGCCAGTCGGCGTCGTGCGGATCGGTGCTGTTACCGGCCTTGCGCGCCTCCTCGAGATCGAAGGTGCCTTCGACCGTCTCCTCCCCGTCATCCTCGGCATCCGACGGACGGGTCCGCAGACCCATGGTGATGTTGTCCCCCACTGTTCCGGAGAAGAGGTAGGGCCGCGGCCCCGCATGCCCGACGCGCGCGCTGATCACCGCCTGGTGGAGATCCGAGAGCGCGTGGCCGGCAATGGTCACGCGGCCCGAGGCGGGCAGCACTTCGCGCGTTATGAGCTCGCAGAACGCCCGCCGCTCCTCATCGCTCCCGCTCTTGATCCCGACGGTCGCGCCGGGCTGGATCTCGAGGTCGATGCAGTCGAGCACCGCCGTCCCCTCCCGGTCGCGCACCGTGACCCCCTCCATCAGGATCGGTCCGGCGATGTGCGGAATGTCCTCCGGTACGCCCTCGAAGAGCTTTTCGTCAAGGATGTCGCGCGGCATGAAGCGCTCGGTGATGATCTGCCAGCGCAGCCCCATATCCTGCGTCTGGTTGTACCAGGTCAGAAGCTCCTTCCACGGCGCCGACAGGTCCTTGTAGGCGGCAAGCGCCGCGACCAGCGCACCCACCGTCAACTCCCCGGTGATCGCCAGATAGCCGCCGATCGAGAAGAAGAAGAAGGGCGTAAGCTGCGTGATGAAGTTGTTGAGAAACTTCATGAAAAACTTCTGTCGGTAGATCCGGTAGCGGATCTCGAAGAGCCGCCCGAGCCGGGCTGAGACCTGCGCCAGCCGACGACGGAGCCCGCCGTTGACCCGCAGCTCGGATGCACCCGCGGCGCTCTCCCCGATCTCCTCGGCCAGCCGGCGCACTTCCTTCACTCGCGCCTTGTTGAGAAGGTTGATGCGCCGCTGGAGGAGCGGGATGAGCCATGCCTGGAGCGGGATGAGCGCCACGGCCGCCAGCCCCAGCCACGGGTTCTGCACGAAGAGGAAGCCCAGGATCGTCAGCATCATGCCGCCCTGGAAGATCGGCTGCGCGACGAGATCGCCCATCAGCCCGCCCAGCGGCTCCGCCTCCGCGGTGACCATGCTGACGAGCTCGCCCTGGCTCACCCGCTGGAAATGGGGCCGGGGAAAGCGGAGAATGCGGTGGATGAGCTGATAGCGGAAGCGGCGCAGCAGGCGTTCCGACAGGACGCCCTTGCGCGTGTTGATCAGCATCTTCATCAGCCCCTGCGCGAGCACTGCGAGCAGGAACCCGCCACAGAGAATGGCGAGCAGGCCAACTTGACCGACCTCCAGACCGAAGAAATCCCGCATCCCCGGCTCGCCCGAGATCGCATCGTTGATGATGCGCTTCGGCAGTTCGAGCGAAAGGTAGAGAAAAGGAAACGAAATCAGCGTCAGCAATAGCAGCACGAGCTGCTGACGCTTCGAATGACGCCAGATGAAGGCGAAAATGGTCTTGTCCATGAGACTGTGCCCAGACCGATATTTGGAGGTTGTGGTTAGATAGGGCGCAACGGCTACGGGCGCACCCCCGAGGCCATGCAAGAATGCTCTATCGGGTTTGGCGACCGATCCGCGCTAGCTTCCCGTAGAACGGTCGGGCGTGGGCCGAGGGAGTGCGTATGGAACCGATGGCGACCTGGAAACAGCTGATCCTCGCGGCGGTGCTCGTGGGACTGGGCTGGCTGGGCTGGCAGGAGCGGACGACGCTGATGACGGCGGTCGGCATCGCGCCCGCGGAGGATGCGGCGGCGACGCCCCGCCGGCTGGCCGACGGCGTGCCCGTGATCGTCGCACCCGTCGAGGAAGCGGCGGACAACCTCGTGCTCGAGATCGTGGGCTCGGGCCGCGCGCAGCGCACGGTGGTCCTCAGGTCGCGCGGTGCGGGCGAGATCGTCGAGATGGCGCTCGCCGCCAACCGCGCCTTTGCGGCCGGCGACGTGCTGATGCAGCTGGAGGAGCGGGACGAGCGCCTTGCCGTCTCCCTGGCCGAGACGCGCCTCGCGGATGCCGAACGCACCCGGACGCGCATCACCCAGCTCAGCCAGAGCGGCACCGCCGCCACCTCCCGGCTGGACGAAGTGGTGCTGGCCGCCGAGATCGCGGAGCTGGAGCTTGCCCGCGCGCGCGAGGCTCTTCAGGATCGCACCCTCCGCGCGCCTTTCGCCGGCGTCTCGGGCCTGCCCGCGGTGGAGCGAGGCGCCTATGTGGCCGAGAGCGACGAGATCGCGCGCTATGACGACCGCAGCGTGATCCTCGTCGAGGTCGACATCCCCGAAATCGCCCTTCCCCGCATCCGGCCGGGCCTCGCCGTCACCGCCACCACGCCCAGCGTGCCCGGCCAGCGCTTCGAGGGGACGGTCGAGGCCATCGACAGCCGGGTGGACGCTTCCAACCGGACCGCCCGCCTACGCGTCGCCATCCCGAACCCGGACGACACGCTGCGCCCCGGCGCGTCCTTCGCCGTGCGCCTTGCCCTGCCCGGCGAGACCTACCCGACCGTGCCCGAGCTTGCCGTGCAGTTTTCTCGCGGCACCGTCCATGTCTGGCGCGTGAGCGAAGGCGCCGCCGAGCAGGTAGAGGTCGAGATGGTTGCCCGCCGCGACGGTCGCGTTCTGGTCAGCGGCCCCCTCGCCCCCGGTCAGCGCGTGATCGTCGAGGGGACCCAGCGCCTCCGCCCGGGCCGCGCCGTCTCGGTGCAACAGGATGCCGGAGGCGAGTCGTGAGCCCCCGGCAGCATGCCGCCCAGGGCAAGGGTGGCCTCCCCGCCCTCAGCGTCCGCCGTCCCTGGCTCGCCGTCGTCATGAACCTCCTCGTCATGATCGCCGGCCTCGCCGCGCTTTGGGGGATCGAGGTGCGGGAGCTGCCGGATGTGGACCGGCCCATTGTCTCGGTCCGCGCGCTCTACCCCGGCGCCTCGCCCACCACCATCGACGCGGAAGTGACCAGCCTCGTCGAGGGTGCCGTCGCCCGCGTCACCGGCGTCACCTCCGTCACGTCGTCATCGGAGGAGGGCAACTTCCGCATGCGGGCCGAGTTCAGTCCCGACCGCGAGCTTGCCGACGCCGCATCGGACGTGCGCGAGGCCGTGGCCCGCATCGTGCCCCGCCTGCCGGACGGCGTCGAAGACCTCTTCGTCGTCAAGTCCGAGCAGGACGCGCGCCCCATCATCCAGATCGCCGTCTCCTCCACCGAAGCCCCGGTCGACAGTCTCACCCGCCGGATCGAGGACGAGATCATCCCCGAGATCACGGCCGTCGACGGCGTCTCAGAGGTGGTCCTCTTCGGGGATCGCGAGCGCGTCCTCCGCGTCGCCGTCGATCCCCAGCGGCTCGCGGCCTACGGCTTCTCCATCGGCGAGGTGGCCGACCTCCTCCGCGCCGCGCAGTTCGACATACCCGTAGGCGCCTTCGAGGCCGGCCAGCAGGAGGTGCTGGTCCGCGCCGACGCCACCGTTTCCGACCCCGCCCGCATCGAGGCCCTGATGCTCCGCCCCAATGTGCGCCTGGGCGAGATCGCGGAGGTCTATTACGGCCTCGCCACGCCCGAGAGCTTCAGCCGCCTCGACGGCCGGCTCGTCGTCTCCATGGGCGTCGTCCGGCAGGCGCAGTCCAACACGGTCGAGATCAGCCAGGACGTCGAGCGCGCCCTCGCCCGCCTCTCCGAGCGGTTCCCCGACCTCCGCTTTCAGGTGGTCTCGGACGATGCGGTCTTCATCGAGGGCGCCATTGCGGAGGTGCTGAAGACCCTCGGGCTCGCCATCCTCATCGTCGTCGCCGTCATCTGGGTCTTTCTCGGCCGCCTCGGCGCGACGCTGGTGCCCGCCGTCGCCATCCCCGTGGCGCTGGTCGGATCGGTCGCCGGCATCTGGGCCATGGGCTTCTCGATCAATCTCATCACGCTTCTCGCCCTCGTCCTCGCCACCGGTCTGGTGGTCGATGACGCCATCGTCGTGACAGAGAACGTGCAGCGAAAGCGCGCGGAGGGTCTCGGCCGCCTCGCCGCCGCCGTGATCGGCACGCGCGAGGTGTTCTTCGCCGTGATCGCGACGACGCTGACGCTGATCGCCGTTTTCATCCCCATCAGCTTCCTGCCGTCCGAGGCGGGGCGCCTCTTCACGGAGTTCGGCTTCGTCCTCGCCATCACGGTCGGCCTCTCGAGCTTCGTCGCCCTCTCCCTTTGCCCGATGATCGCCTCGCTCCTGCCCTCCCTCGGGTCGGAGCGCGGCCTTGCCGGGCCCCTCGGCGGCTGGCTGGCAGCACTCTATCGCGCTCTCCTCCGCCCGGTCGTCAGGGCCCCGCTCCTCGCCCTCCTCCTCTTCGCAGGCCTCGCCGCCGGCGCGGGCGCGCTTTACCCGGAGCTGGGGGAGGAGCTTGTGCCGCCGGAGGACCGTGGCCAGGTCACCGTACGCCTCCAGGGCCCGGACGGCACGGGGCTCGACTACACGGACCGGCAGGTGGAGGCCATCGAGGCCATGTTCCGCCGCTGGGTCGAGGACGGCACGGCCGCGGGCATCTTCTCGATCACCGGGCGCTACGACCTTAACCGCGGCGAGATCGGCGCCCGCCTCGCCCCCTGGGCCGCACGGACGACGCCCCAGGCCGAGATCGAGGCCGACATCGCCCCGCAGCTTTCCGGCCTCGCCGGCGCCCGCGCCCGCATCTCCCGCTCCAACTCGCTGGGCCTGCGCGGCGGCTCGAATGGCGGGCTCGAGCTTGCGCTCACGGGCCCCAGCTACCCCGCCATCGCCGAGGCCGCGGACGCCTTCGCCCTCGCGCTCCGCGACATCCCCGGCCTTTCCGATATTCGCGTGCAGTACCAGGCCACACAGCCCCAGCTCTCCATCGACATCGACCGGGACCGCGCCGCCGATCTCGGCGTGCCGATGGAGGCTCTCTCGGCCACCCTCCGCGCGCTCATCGACGAGGAGGAGATCGCCGAGCTCACGGTCGAGGACGAGGCGATCCCCGTCTTCCTCCAATCGGCCGAGGGCGCCGTGCGCGACCCCACGGACCTTCTGAATCTCAACGTCCGCTCGACGGACGGCCGCCTCGTCCCCCTCCTCCAGCTCGTGAGCTTCTCGGAGGAGGGCGTCGCCGCCGAGCTCGACCGGCACGGTCAGCGCCGCGCCGTCGAGATCGACGCCACCATCGCGCCCGAGCTCAGCATGGCCGAGGCCGTGACCGCCACCCGGGCGCTCGCGCGCCAGGCACTCCCGCCCGAGATCGGCCTCCTCTTCCTCGGCGAGGCCGCGACGCTCGAGGAGACCTCCTCCGCCCTCGCCGCAACCTACGTGATCGCGCTCGTCGTGGTCTTCCTCGTCCTCGTCGCCCAGTTCGAGAGCCTGACCAGCGCACTCGTTGTCATGGTGACGGTGCCCTTCGGCGTGGCCGCGGCGATACTCGCCCTCTGGCTCACCGGCACCACGATCAACATCTTCTCCCAGATCGGCGTCCTCATGCTGATCGGCATCATGGCCAAGAACGCGATCCTTCTCGTGGAGTTCGCCGACCAGCTCCGTGATCGGGGTGCCCGGGTCGCGGAGGCTGCCGCCCGCGCCGCCTCGGCCCGCCTGCGCCCGATCGCCATGACGCTGGTCTCGACGGTGCTCGCGGGCCTGCCGCTCATCCTCGGCGGCGGCCCGGGCGCGGAGGCGCGCGCCGCCATCGGCTGGGTGATCTTCGGCGGTCTCGGCCTCGCGACCGTCTTCACCCTCTTTCTCACGCCCGCGGTCTACATCCTCATCGCCGGCCTTGCCCGGCCGCGCGCCGCCGCAGGCGCGCGCCTCGAGGCCGAGCTGGCGGCGGCGACCCCTGCGGCTCCCGCCGACTAGCACCGCTGCCGAAGGACGGGCCGGGTCAAGGATCGCGCAGCGACGGGCGGAGCACGCTCGTCCTTGACGCGGCCCGGCGTTCGAGCATGCTCGGCAAGGCGCCCCTGCGGCACCTCCCCAGCCCCTGCCTCGCAGCCTCGATTTAGGAAGCCGCCGGCGGGACTCTGCGCACGCCCGATGCCGCCGCGCCCACGAACAGGCATCCCGGCGACCAGCCGGGATTCCGCTTGACTGCCCTTCGAGTCCTCGGAGCCCCGCTCAGGCGGTCACGACCGAGCGGAACGCGGAGGCGGCCACGGCGAGCTTGGCGACGGTCAGCGCGGCACCGCCGCGGAGCTCGGCCATCAGCTTGTCTGCCCGGCCCGCATCCTCCGCCTTCGCATCGGCCCAGGCCGCGACCGCCGCGGCCCCCGTCAGCGCCTCGTCGCGCGCCAGCGCCGCCGCCGCGATCTGGCTCTGCTGGGCGCGGAGATCGCCGATCAGCCGGCCAACGGCCACACCCTCCCAGTGATCGCCCGCCGCAAGCCCCCGTGCCTCGGTCCGGAGCCAGTCGAGCCCGAAGCGCGCACCCGCGGCGAAATAGGTCTCCGCCACGGCCTCGACGTCGCGGCCCGCCTGCGTCGCCACGTCCACGATGTCGAGCACGCCGCCCTGGAATTCGAGGCCCGAGACGCGGAGCGCCAGCTCCTTCGGCACACCCGCCGCCACCAGCCGCGCGACCCGTTCGTCGAGCCGGCCCTTGGTGAAATCCGTCAGGAGATCCGGCAGCGCCGCCGAGACGACGCCCATGCCGGGGCCATACATCGAGACGAGCGCGCCCGTGTCGAGCTCGGAGGGCCGCGTGAGGATGCAGGACACCTGGCTCGTCATCGCATGTGAAAGATGCGTGTGCATCTCGATCTGTACGGATGCCGGCACATGGGTATCGAGCGCGTCGATCTCGTGCTTCAGGCCGTCGATGCCGAGGATCTCGCGCGCGGCGAAGAAGGCCTCGACGATCTCGCCGGTACTCGCTCCCGTCTCCTCGCCGAGCCGCGCCACGAGGCTGGGGCCACCCTCGTTGATGACGATGTTGGCCAGCACCGTCGCGATGATCTCGCGCCGCAGCCGATGCTCCCGCACCGCATCGCCGTGAGGCTGCGCCAGCGCCTCCGGGAAGTAGTCGATCAGGAAATGCTCGAGATGCGGATCGTCCGGCAGCGTGCTCGCCACGATCTCGTCGAAGAGCGTGAGCTTGGCGTAGGAGACCAGAACGGCGATCTCGGGCCGGCTGAGCCCCTCGCCGGCCGCCGCGCGTTCCGCCAGCGCCTCGTCGTCCGGCAAGAGCTCTACGGCCCGATTCAGGAGGCCCCGCCCCTCGAGCCCGCGTATGAAGCGGACATGCGCATCGAGAAGCTGCGCGGCGCGTGCCTCCGCCATGCTGATGGCCAGCGTCTGCGTGTAGTTCGTCCGCAGCACCAGCTCGGCCACCCGGTCGGTCATCTCGGCCAGGAGCTGGTTGCGCTGCTTCTCGGTCATGTCGCCGGCCTGAACCACCTGGCCGAGCGCGATCTTGATGTTGACCTCGTGGTCCGAGCAGTCGACGCCCGCGGAGTTGTCGACCGCATCCGTGTTGATCTTCACGCCGCGCCGCGCCAGCGCGATGCGCCCCATCTGCGTGACGCCGAGATTGGCGCCCTCGCCGATCACGCGGGCGCGCACCTGCCCGGCATCGACGCGCACGGCTTCGTTCGCCTTGTCGCCCACGTCGGAATGTGTCTCTTCGGCGGCCTTGATGTAGGTCCCGATGCCGCCGAACCAGAAGAGGTCGACCTCCGCGCCGACGATGGCCTTGATCAGCTCCGCCGGCGTCACCCGTTCGGCCTCGATGCCGAGGAGGCGCCTGATCTCCGGCGTCAGGCTCACGGATTTGGCCGCGCGCGGGAAGATGCCGCCGCCGGGCGAGATGAGCCCGCGGTCATAGTCCTGCCAGCTCGAGCGCCCCATCTCGAAGAGCCGCTTGCGCTCCGCGAAGGTGCTCGCCGGATCGGGATCAGGGTCGATGAAGATGTCCCGGTGGTCGAAGGCAGCCTGCAGCCGGATCTGGTCCGAAAGCAGCATGCCGTTCCCGAACACATCGCCCGACATGTCTCCGCAGCCCATCACCGTGAAGGGCTCACTCTGCGTGTCGTGGCCGAGTTCGCGGAAATGGCGCTTCACCGCCTCCCAGGCACCCTTGGCCGTGATGCCCATGCCCTTGTGGTCGTAGCCGTTCGAGCCGCCCGAAGCGAAGGCGTCGTCGAGCCAGAAGCCATAGTCCTGCGCCAGCCCGTTGGCGATGTCCGAGAACGTCGCCGTGCCCTTGTCGGCCGCGACGACCAGATAGGGGTCGTCATTGTCGTAGCGGACGACCGAGGCCGGCGGCACCACCTCGCCCTGGACGAGGTTGTCCGTGATGTCGAGAAGACCCGAGAGGAACGTCTTGTAGCAGCGGATCGCCTCGGCCTGCACTTCCTCGCGCGAGCCCCCCGCCGGCAACTTCTTCGGAAGGAACCCGCCCTTGGAGCCTACGGGCACGATGACGGAGTTCTTCACCTGCTGCGCCTTCACGAGGCCCAACACCTCGGTCCGGAAATCCTCCTTGCGGTCCGACCAGCGCAGACCCCCGCGCGCCACCGGCCCGCCCCTCAGATGAACGCCCTCGACCCATGGGGAGAAGACGAAGATCTCCCGCCAGGGCCGCGGCAGCGGCAGATCGTCGACCGCGCCGCTGTCGAACTTGAACGAGAGATAGGCCTTCATCCCGCCGTCGGGCCCCGGCTGATAGACATTGGTGCGCAGCGTCGACAGGATCGCGTTGAGGAAGCGGCGGAGGATCCGGTCGACATCGAGGCTCGGCACCGCCTCCAGCGCCGCCTCGATCGCCGCAACATGCTCGCCCGCCTCCGCGTCCCGCGCCGCCCGGTCGCTCCCGGCCCGCGGATCGAAGCGGGCGAGGAAGACGCGCATCAGGAGACGCGCGATCTCCGGATACTCGGCCAGCGCATCCTCCATGTAGTCGATCGAATAGGGCAGCCGCGCCTGGCGAAGGAAGCGGCTATAGGCCCGAAGGACGCTCACATCGCGATGGCTGAGGCCCGCGAGCAGGATGAGCCGATTGAGCGGATCGTCCTCTGCCGTTCCGGCCCAGGCCGCCGCGAAGCCCTCCTCCAGCTTCACCCGGCTGCGGGGCTTCGAGAGGTCGATGGGGCAGCCGCTCGCGGAGACCATGAGGAAATCATGGATCCAGACCTCTCCGCCCTCGCCCTCCACCAGGAACGGATGCTCGTTGAGCACGCGGAAGCCCATATGCTCGAGCACCGGCAGACAGTCCGAGAGCGGCACCGGCCCGCCCTTGTGGAAGATCTTGAAGCGCACCCGGTCGTCGTCATCCTCGAGCCGGCGGTAGAAATGGAGCGCGAGCGGCGCTGCTTCCGTCAGCGTTTCCAGCCGCTCGATATCGGCGACCGCCTGCGCGATGCCGACCTCTTCGCGATAGCTCGCCGGAAAGCCCGCGCCGAAGCGACGGTGAAGCGCGTGGCCCTTGTGCTCGCCCTCCTTCTCCGCCAGCGCGTCCATCAGCCGGTCGCTCCAGGAGCGGACGGCCTCCAGCACCTCGCGCTCGACCTCGCCCACATCGATCGTCGGCATGCCGCTCTGCAGCGCGATCACGAAATGGACCCGCGCCATCGCCTCCATGTCGAAGCTCGGCTCCCAGGAGGCGACGCGCCCGTCTACGGCATCGCAGAGGATCTGGCCCACCCTCATGCGCAGCTCGGTCGTGTAGCGCTCCCGCGGCACATAGGCGATGCAGCTCACGAACCGGCCGAACCGGTCGGGCCGCATGAAAAGGCGGGTGCGCGGGCGGGTGGCGAGGTGGAGCACGCCGGTCGCGTTCTCGAAGAGCTGCGCATCCGTCGACTGGAAGAGCTCGTCGCGCGGATAGTTCTCCAGCACGTTGTCGAGAGCCTTGCCGTTGTGGCTCGAGGGGCGGAAGCCCGCCAGCCGGATCACGCGGTCGAGCTTCTCGCGCAGCATCGGGATCGCATGCGGGCTGCGGTTGTAGGCGGCGGAGGTGAAGAGGCCGACGAAGACCTGCTCGCCCGTCACGCCGCCATCGGCATTGTACTGCTTGACCGCGACGACGTCGAAATGCGTACCGCGGTGAATGGTCGAGCGTCGGTTGGCCTTGACCACCAGGATCGGGTGGTCCTGCTCGGCGAACTGATGAAGCTCCGGCGTCCAGTGGACGAAGTTGCCGTCCGCGTCGCGCATCACCGTGTAGTCCGGATCGCTGAGGAGGCCGAGCCCGCTCTCGTCGACCGGCTGAAAGCCACCGTCGGGTCCCCAGGTGAAGGCACGGCAGCCGAGGAAGGTGAAGTGGTTGTTGCCGAGCCAGTCGAGAAAGGCCGCGCCCTCCGCCGCGCTCTCCGCGACGGCGCCCGGCGCGGTCTTGCGGAGCGTCTCGGTCGTCTCGGCGAGGCGCGCCAGCATGGGCCGCCAGTCGCGCACCGCGACGGCCACGTCGTCATACATCGCCTCGAGCGCGTCCTTGAGCGCGGCCAGCCGCGTCGCCTCCCCGATCTGGTCGACCTGGATGTGCATGACGCTCTCCGAGACGGCGCCGTCGGAGCCGGGCTCGGCAAGACCAAGCCGCCGCCCCGCGTCGTCGCGCCGCAGCGTCAGGAGCGGGTGGAGAAGCACATGGATGCCTAGGCCCTGATCCGTCAGCAGCACGGTCGTGCTGTCGACGAGGAACGGCATGTCGTCGTTGACGATCTCGACGATCGTATGGCGCGACGACCAGCCGTGCTCGGCCATGTTGGGGTTGTAGACGCGGACCTTGGCCTGGCCCGGCTTGCGGTCGCGGCAGAATTTCCAGAGCGCGAGGGCCGCACCGTAAAGCTCCTCAACGCTGAGCGCGTCGATCTCCTGGCGCGAGGAGTTGGCCAGGATCACCTCGAGCCCCATGACGAAGCTGGTCGCGTCGGCCCGCTCCAGCCGCTCCTCGGCGAGGCGGCGCAGCTCGTCGAGCTTGTGCTCGAAGGTCTCGTGTGTGGCGATCAGCATGACAGGCTCCCCGTATTCGACGACATGGCGTCTTTGCGTCTTGTTCAGGGCCGCCCGCCTTCCGGTCTTCGGCACGCCCTTCCGCGCTCCGGCCACCATGCCACCCACGCCCGGTGACGGAAAGACAACTTTCCGATGCGTCTTCGCGACCGGCCAGTCGTCTGAGAGGCGGATGGCGATGGGGCGGGGAGAGAGCATCCTGCCAAGCCGCGAGCCGGCGCAGGCCATGGCAAAACGCGTGGCCGCAACGGGCGCGGTGGCGGCCACGCACCCTCGGCGCAGATCTTCCGAACCCTCCGCCAGTGGGGTGCGGAGCGACGACGGCGCCCGCGCCCACCCACGTCAGCGTTGCGTCGAAAGTTCGAACATATGGTGAACTTTTGGACAATCATCGCTCAGGCGTTCCGCCCGCATCACAGGCGGAACCTACGTGGCGGTGGGGCCGGGAGCTGGATGGGGCCGGATGAAGGCTCACCCACCGACACCCGCGCGGCTTCCGTCAGCGCCCCGCCGCCCAGCGCTCGAGCCGCAGCGCGAGCTGGTTGACGGCGGCATAGAGCGCGACGGTGAAGAGCGCGAGAACGATCAGCCCCGCGAACATCAGATCGACCTTCGCCCGCCCGTTGGCCAGCAGCATGAGGTAACCGAGCCCGCCCGACGCGCCGCCCACCCATTCACCCACCACCGCGCCGATGGGCGCGTAGACCGCGGCGAGCCGCAGGCCCGAGGCGAAGGCCGGCAGCGCGGCGGGCAGGCGCAGGCGCCAGAGCACCGCGCGGTCGGACGCACCCATCACCGCCGCCAGATCGAGCAGCCCCGGATCGGTCCGTCGCAGCCCGTCATGGAAGGCGGAGGTCACCGGAAAGAAGATGATCAGCACCGCCATCGCGATCTTGGAGGCCATGCCGAAGCCGAGCCAGAGCGCGAGGATCGGCGCAAGCGCGAAGTAGGGCACCGCCTGGCTCAGCACGAGCCCCGGCAGCACCATGCGCGCAACCTGCGGGGATGCGGCGAGGCCGAGCGCGGTCGCCGCCCCGAGCCCCGCCCCGAGGGCCATGCCGATGAGCACCTCGGCCGCCGTGATGACGGCGTTCTCGGCGATGAGCGTGCGCGAAGTCCAGAGCGCGACGGCAACCTTGGCGGGGCTCGGCAAGATGAAGGCGCTGACGCCGGTGAGGATCACGACCGCCTGCCAGAGCGCAAGCATGCCGAGGGCGGCAACGAGGCCGCGGCCAAGCGCGGCGGCGTTCATGCGCCTCCGCCGTGCGATGCTGCGGCCTCGGCCACGCGCGCATCGCGGCCGGCGCCCACTGGCCGCGGGGCGCGCAGCGCCGCAAGAAGCGCCGCCCCTGCCGCCAGGGTCTCTGCATCGCCCGGCCCGCGGATCGGCGGCGCGGCGGGGAGCGCGCCCGGCGCCAGCCCCTCCTCGGTCAACAGCCACACCGCATGGCCGAGCCGCGCGGCCTCCGCCGGTTCATGGGTCACCATCAACACCGTGCGCCCGGCCAGAAGCTCCCAGGAGAGCTCCTGCATCTCGGCCCGCGTGCGCGCATCGAGCGCCGAGAACGGCTCGTCGAGAAGCGCGACCGGGCGGTCTTCCATCAGCGCCCGCGCAAGAGCCACGCGCTGGCGCTGCCCGCCCGAGAGCGCCGCCGGCTTCGCGCCGGCACGCCCCGCCAGGCCCACCCGCTCGACCAGCGCCTCGGCCCGCGCCCGGTCCACCCGCTCGCCGCGCAGCCGGGCGCCCAGCGTCACGTTGCCGAGGATGTCGAGCCATGGGACGAGCAGGTCGGTCTGCGCCATATAGGCGATGCGCCCGGCCAGCGGCGCGCCGTCCGTGGCCTCGAGCCGGCCCTCCAGCCGCCCCCCCGCGTCCAGCCCTGCGATGAGACGCAGGAGCGTCGACTTGCCGACGCCCGAGGGGCCCAGAAGGCAGCTCCAGCGCCCCGGATCGAGGAGGAGCGACAGCCCCGGCAGGTCCCATCCTGCCGCACCGCCCGCTGTTGCCGCCGCGCCGAAGCGCAGGTCGCCCTCGATCCGGATACCGGGAGGCGCACTCGCCGGGGGACGGGGCTCGGCGCTCACTCGTGGAGATCGAGCAGGAGCGCCGAGACGGGCTTCACCTCGCTCACCAGCCCCCGCTCGTGCATGAAGCGTTCGAAGCGCGCATAGCGCCCGGCATCGCGCGCCGCGGGGCGCAGCGCGAAGCGGGGGATGGTGTCGGGCCAGGCCCTGGCATTGAGCTCGTCGTCGAGCTCGGCCGCGGTGCCCTTGAAGATCTCCCAGCTCTCGTCGGGATGGTTGACGATGTACTGCACCGCCTTCTCCGTCGCCTCCAGGAACCGCCGGATCGCGTCCTTCTTCTCCGGCCCGATCTCGGGATTGGCGACGTAGATCAGCTCGTCATGCGCTGGCAGCCCCTCCTCCTCGATATAGAAGCAGCGCCCCGCGATGCCCTCGATCTCCATCTGGTTGAGCTCGAAGTTGCGGTAAGCACCGATCACGGCCGCCACCTGCTCGGTCATGAGGGCAGGCGTGAGCGCGAAGTTCACGTTGACGAGCTCGACTGCGTCGAGCGCGACGCCATGCTCCTCGAGGATCGCCCCCAGCAGCACCTCCTCGACGCCGGCCACGGAGAAGCCGATCTTCCGGCCCTCGAGATCCGCGATCTCCTGGATCGGGCCGTCGGCAAGCGTGAGGAGGCAGTTGAGCGGCGTGGCGACCAGCGTGCCGACCCAGGCCACCGGCAGCCCCTCGCCCACCTGGAGATGGAGCTGCACCTGGTATCTCACGGCGAGGTCCACGCGGCCCGCGGCCACCATCTTGGGCGGCTCGGACGGGTCGGCCGGCGCGATCACCTCGACCTCGAGCCCCGCCTCCTCGAAATAGCCGAGCTCCTCGGCCAGGATGATCGGGCCATGGTCAGGGTTCACGAACCAGTCGAGCGCCAGCGTCAGCTTGTCGGCGGCGGCCGCCGGCAGCGGCGCGAAGGCGAAAGGCGCCGATGTGACCAAGGCGGCAAGGGACAGGGCGAGGGCGGCTGCGGATCTCGGCATGGTCTTCTCCAATAGCGCGGGCCGGAACCCTCCGGCCGCATCCCGTCGGCCCGGGTCCGCCACGCGCGAGAAGAGAAAGGGCGGCATGCCGGTTGCCTCCCGGACGGCCGCCGCCTGCTCCCTTCGCCGGCATCACCCGGATCAGGTTCAAAGGGTCGCCGCGCCGTGCCCGCCCCGTGTCCGGGCGGCACCGTCGGCCTCTCAGCCCCCAAGCCGGGGCTCCCCTGCATGCCCGCGAGAAGAGCAGCCCCCCGGCGCCGCTGTCAAGCACACGCACCGGGATGGGCGCGCGCCAAACGACGCGCGACGCGGATCCGAGCGCTGGCCCGGTCGGCACCGGCCCTTGGGCCCTAGCACCTGCGGGAGCGGGCTGGCGGGTGGGCGCCGCTGCGCGAGCGCAGGCGAGGCGCGGCGATGCGGGCACCCGCCAGCCCGCTTCCGCCCTCCGAGGCGCTGAGGGCCCCAGGCGTGATTTGGCGGGTAAGGGGCGAGGGCGTAGGCTGGCACCGCCGCCACGTGTCGCCTCCGAGGACAGCCGATGCCCGCCCCGATCCCCGTTCAGACTTCCGCCCCGATGCCCATCGCTGCGCCACGCCGCCCTGCCCGCCGTGCCGCGGCACGTCGCGCCACGGGTCTGCGTGCCCTGTTCCTGTTGCTCGCCACGGGGCTTCTCGCCGCCTGCGCCGCCGGCCCCACGCCCTATGTCGCGGCCCTGCCGGGAGAGCCCGCCTCCCTCGGCTTCCGCGACGCGGCCATCGAGGAGCGCCGCTTCCGCATCGGCTTCTCCGCCAACGGCGCCACGGAACCCGAGCGTGTCGAGGATTACGTGCTCTACCGCGCCGCCGAGATCACGCTGGCCGAAGGGGGGGACTGGTTCCGCATCGACGCGCGCGAGACCGAGCCCGAGATCCGCTACTTCGCCTCCGGCTATGCGGGTCCGGTCTTCGTCGCGCCCCTCTTCGTCGGCGTGCGGATCACCGGCAAGACCCGCGTACCGGGCCACGCCGCGTCGAAGGAGCGGTCCCGAAACGAGGGCCGCGGCCGCCCCGCTTATGCCGGCGAGCCGGGCACCGGCGGCCGGGCACGGGGGCGTGGCGGGCCGAGCTACGGGCTCGGTCGGCCGCCCTATGCAGGTGAGCGCGTGCGTCCCGCCGACCGCGTCGCCCGCCCGGATCGGCCCCGGCGCGCGGACCGCCCCCGCCCCGGCCGGCGGGACGCCCGGCGCAACTATCGCCACCGCGGCTACGGCTATCGCTATCGCCGCCACGGACACCGGCACCGCGGCCGGTCCAGCGTCTTCCTCGGCTACGGCTTCGGCTACGGCTATCCCTATGGCTACGGCTATCCCTACGGTTACGGCTTCTATCCGGGCTATGGCGGCACGCTCGTCTATCGGAGCGCCCCGCGCCCCGTCGTCACCCGCATCGAGGCCAGCGCCGAGATCCGCATCTTCAACGGCGAGAAGCCCTCCGACGACCCCACGGCCTACGACGCCCGCGCCGTCATCGAAGCCATCGGCCCCCGCCTCCTCCGCCCCGAGCAACCCGGCTAGCCTCACACCCCCAACGCAAACAACCAATCACCCGACAGCCTCCAAGAACACGTCACAATCGACCTTAATGTGGACAAAGAGCTCCTCCACTTTCATCTCTCAGATGTTACAAGTGGCGGTAAAGCTGAATCTTACTCCGGGAGGAAAGATGATGCAGCCTTGAGGAGTAAGGGCATTCAAGTCACACGGAGCAGATCTTTCATTTATCTATCTCTGCATACGACGGGACGTTCGGTATGAGAGGGTAAGCTGTATTGTTGGGGAGCAAACAAACCATACTATCCGGCGGAATCAGTGAAAAAAGTAGACCTCGCTTCATACGCATCACTTATTGGGCAGAGCTTCTCGGCTCGCGTTGATATGCTAGAGAACGTCATTGGTAGCGCCCACTTTCCGTCGATTGGGAACTACAAAGAACGGGTACTGGCTAGAGCTTTACGCGAATATCTTCCAAAAAAGCTGGAAGTCGGAACAGGTTTTGTCCTTTTCCCTCACGACAGACATGATGATGTTGATCCAAAGCATTTTGACGAACTTAACCAGGCATCGTTCAGCCCATCAAAGCAATGCGACTTGATTATCTTCGAAAGTAACTCAGTGCCAATAGTCTTTCGCGATGATGACTTCGTTATCGTTCGGCCCGAGTCCGTGAGGGCAATTGTTGAAGTAAAAGGATCCCTAACGCCAAAAGGTCTAAAAGAAAGCCTGGTTAGTGCACTTGATTTTGGACGTAAGTGGCGAGCTGCACAACAGTTCTATCGGAGCCACAATCAGGATGAAACGGATAGGCCAGACTTATCTGTGATGGCTTGGGAAGTGAAGAAAAATATACAAGGCTAACATCAAATTTCTCCAAAAAGAGCACGAGAAATGATAGCCAAATTCTACTCAGAGCACCTAACTCCTGGTGGCGCCGATGGATTTCC
>JBCCDG010000047.1:0-27627 GCA_039030915.1 Pseudomonadota bacterium
TCCGCTCACCAGTGGGCGGCACTCCCGCGACATAACTTTTAATTTGCGTGCGTATATCGTTGGGGGGCGGGGTTTTGTGGGCGCCGCCGGCAGCTCACTGCGTTTCGGCTTCGAGAAGGCCGAGCTGGGTCATGAACGCGATGTGGGCGTCGAGCGCCTCCTGGGCGAGCTCGGACTTCGCCGCCACGTCGCGCCAGGCGTCGACCGCGATCTGGCGGAACTTGTCGCGCTCCTCCTGCGGCCAGTCGATCACCGTGATGTCTCCGCCCGCCTTGTGCTCCGCCACGAGGCGCTTGTCCTCGAGGTCTGCCAGCCGGCGCATCGACGAGTAGGCGGCGTAGTACCAGACCTCCATCGCAGTCTGCTCCGCCTCGGAAAGCCCGTCCCACACGTCCTTGTTCACGATGAACTGGAGGACCGCCATGGAGTGGATCCCCGGGTAGATGGGGTACTTCGCCACCTTGTACATGCCTGAGGCGTTGTTGTTCACGTAGGCGGAGGCGTCCGCCGCCTCCACCAGCCCCTTCTCCAGCGAGGTATAGACCTCGGAGAACGGGAGCGAGACGGGTGCCGCCCCTGCCCGCTTGAAGACCTCCGCCGCCAGCCCCTCGGGCGAGCGGATCTTCACGCCCTCGAGATCCGCGACAGACTTGATCGGGATCGAGCTCACCAGCGCCTCGCGCGCATAGGGGCCGCAGCCCACCACCTGGACCTTGCCCTTGGTGTACTTGTCGTAGAGCTTCTGGAGGATCTCCTTGCCGCCGCCGTACTGGCAGAAGGTCTGCATCTGGTCGACCGTGTCATAGCCCGCGATAAGGTCGCCCAGGATGGCGAAGGCCGGGTCGCGGCCCGTGAAGTAGCTCACGGCGTTGAGGTCACCGTCGAGGATCCCGTTCGCCACCGCATCGATGGTCTCGCGATGCGGCACCACGGCCTTGGTCGGCAGCACCTCGATCTTGACACCGTCGGGCCCCGTCATGGCGTTGAACTTGCCCTGCCAGGTCTCGGTCATGAAGCGGTGCGCCCAGTCGCCGGCCTTGGAGCTGGCCTGGAGCTGAAGCGTGCGCGCATCGGCCGTGCCCGCCGAGAGCCCGAGCCCGAGACCAAGCCCCAGCGCCAACGTGGCGGCCATCAATCCGGTCTTCATCATTGTGTTCCTCCCAGGAGTTATGCTTGGCGCCGCCGCCTGCCCAGCCTCAGCTGAACTGGTCGGCGAACGCGAAAAGGATCCAGATCAGCCCGCCCGCCAGCGCATAGCCCGCAATCGCGGCCCACGGCCCGTAGTGGTTGATCGGATCCTGGCGGCCGCCCTCTTCGCTCATCGCACTGTTCCTTCACGGACGCTCCGGGATGGCAGGGATTGACCCTCCACCGACCATACGACAGGCTCAAGTTGCAGTTGTCAACGCATTGGGGGCTGTAGAGGCGCGGCAGGGGAAAGTGAAAACACTATGACAATGCAGACGCTTGAACCTACCGCGGAAGAAATGCTGCACCGCGATATTGCAGTTGCGAAGGATGGTTTCTCGTGGGTTGACCATATCAGCCGCTTCTCGGGGCTGGCGGTTGCCCAGCTCTATTTGGTTTGCGCCGGCGTAACCGTCTACGAGGTCATCTCGCGCTATGTGTTCAACAAGCCGACAGACTGGGCCTTCGAGGTCGCCATGGTCGTCTGCGCCGTGGCCTGGATGGTCTCCGCGGGCTATGTGACGCTCAAGAAGCGCCATATCGGGATCACCGTCTTCTACATCATGGCCGGCGACCGGACGCGCTGGTGGCTGGATCTTCTGGCCTTCAGCGTGGGCGTTCTCGCCCTCTTCCTGCTGGCCGACGACACGATGGTGCGCGCGCTCGAGAGCGTGGACCTCATCGAGCGGACAGGCAGCGCCTTCAACTCGCCCCAGCCGATGCTTCTGAAATCCGTCTTGCTGGTCGGCGCGCTCATCTACCTGCTGCAGCTCACCGTTCAGCTCTGGCGCCACTTCGAAAGCCCGCTCGCGCGCAATGTCGTGCTGGTCATCGGGGCGCTCATCTTCCTCCGCCTCGGGCTCACGGGCCTGACGCATTATACGGGCGAGGACGGTATTTTCGGGCAGGTGCATGGCGCCTTCTCCGCCTTCGGGGAGCTCTTCAACCCGAAGGACTATGTGGACGCGCGGGCCTATGATCTCGGTACGGTCAGCCTCTGCATCGTGGCGCTCCTGCTGCTCCTGATGACCACGGGCATGCCGCTCGGGATCGTGACGCTCTTCGTCTCGGTGCTGACGGCGCTGGCGTTCTTCGGGCCGAACGGGCTCTACCTCGTGTCCTCCAACGCCTTCGGGCTTCTCGAGAAGTATCCGCTGGTGGCGGTTCCGCTCTTCGTCCTCATGGCCTCGATCCTCGAGAAGGCGGGCGTGGCCCGGGACCTCTTCGATGCGATGAACATCTTCGCGGGTAATTTCCGCGGCGGCGTTGCGGTGCAGACGGTGGCGGTCGCCGTCATCCTTGCCGCCATGTCCGGCGTGATGGGCGGCGAGATCGTGATGCTCGGCCTCGTTGCGCTGCCGCAGATGCTGCGCCTCGGCTACAACAAATACATTGCCATCGGGGTGATCTGTGCTGCGGGCTCGCTGGCGACGCTCATCCCGCCATCGATCATCATGATCGTCTACGGGCTGTCGGCGGATGTCGCGATCGGGGACCTCTTCCTCGCGGGCGCGGTACCCGGGCTGATGCTCGCCTCGTTCTACGCCATCTACGTGGTGGTGCGCTGCAACCTCAACCACGACCTGGCACCGACGGCCGAGGAGGTGGCAAAGATCCAGGGGCCCATGGAGATGACGGGCGAAAAGCGGCTGGCGGTCGCCATGTGCATCCTGCTGATCGGCGCCGTCATGGGCTCGATCTATGCCGGTATCGCCAGCGTGACGGAGGCGGCGGCCGTGGGCGTCTTCGGCTCGATCGTCGTGGCGCTCGTCCGGCTCCAGTTCAATTGGACCATGTTCCAGCAGGCGCTGGCGGGCACGATGAGCACCGTTGGCACGATCATCTGGCTGATCCTGGGCGCCGTGGCCTTCGTCGGCATCTACAACCTGATCGGGGGCGCGAACTTCATGCGCTCGCTCTTCGCCGATCTCGGCCTGCCGGCCATCGGGATCATCTTCGTGATGATGGGCATCCTGATCATCCTCGGCACGTTCATGGAGTGGATCGCCATCGTCTTCATCACCGTGCCCGTGTTCGCGCCGGTGGTGCGGGACATGGCGCCGGAGCTGGGCTTGGAACCCTCCTGGGCGGCGGTGTGGTTCGGGGTGCTCTTCGTGATGAACATCCAGATCTACTTCCTGAGCCCACCCTTCGGGCCGGCCTGTTTCTGGCTCAAATCCGTGGCGCCGGCGCATATCACGCTGCAGCAGATCTTTGCCGCCGTGCTGCCCTTCATCGTGCTGCAGATCATCGGCCTCGCGCTGGTCATGGTGTTCCCGGAGATCGCGCTCTTCCTGCCCCGGCTTCTCGGCAGCTGACGCTGCCGAGACCAGGCGCCGCGTCGGGCGTCTTGCGTCCGGGAACCTGGTGCTCGCGGCGCGCTGCAGGTGTCTGCGCGCGTGGCGAGGAGAGAAGGGGGCTGAGGACGACCCGCGAGGCAGATCTTCTCCGATCGTTTGCAAGGGCCAGGCCGCGTCGAGGACAAGCGGGCTGTGCCCGTCGCCGCGCGATCCTTGACCCGGCCCAGCCCTCGATTGATCGCCCTTGAGCGGTGGTATCCAGGACTACCAGATGGCGGGTTCGGGGGTTTCGCCGCCGAACCCGGTTTCCAAGCAGTCGAAGTCGCAGCCGGTGTCCGCCTGACCGATATGCTGGGCGTACATCCAGCCATAGCCGCGGGTGTATCGGGGCTCGGGCGGCGTCCAGGCGGCGCGGCGGGCGGCGAGTTCCTCCTCCGGCAGGTCTACGTGGATGGTGCGCGCATCGATGTCGATGGCGATGGTGTCGCCAGTGCGCACGAGCGCGAGGGGACCGCCGACGAAGGCCTCCGGAGCGGCATGCAGGATGCAGCAGCCATAGGAGGTGCCGGACATCCGACAGTCCGAGATACGCACCATGTCGCGGATGCCCTGGGCGAGGAGCTTGCGGGGGATCGGCAGCATGCCCCATTCGGGCATCCCGGGCCCGCCGACGGGACCGGCATTGCGGAAGACCATGACATGGTCGGGCGTCACGTCGGCCTCCGGATCGTCGGCCCAGGCCTTCATCTCCTCGTAGCTGTCGAAGACGACCGCGGGCCCCGCATGCTTGAGGAACTTCGGATCCATGGCGGAGGGCTTCACGACCGCGCCATCGGGGGCGATGTTACCCTTCAGGACCGCGAGCGCGCCCTCGCGATAGATCGGACGGTCCAACGGGCGGATGACGTCGTCGTTCCAGACCTCGGCGCCCTCGAGCTCCTCGCCCCAGCTTCGGCCGGAGACCGTGAGCGCCGAGAGGTCGAGCGCGGGGGAAAGCTGCTTCATCAGTCCCTTGAACCCGCCGGCGTAGAAAAAGTCCTCCATGAGGTAGTCGCTGCCGGAGGGGCGGATATTTGCGATCACGGGGACGCGGCGGGAGGCGGCCTCGAAGTCGTCGAGGCCGATGTCGTGCCCGGCCCGGCGCGCCATGGCGATGACGTGGATGATGGCGTTGGTGGAGCAGCCCATGGCCATGGCCACGGCGATGGCGTTGAGGAAGGCGGTGCGGGTCATCACGTGGGCGGGCCTCAGGTCCTCCCACACCATCTCCACGATGCGGCGCCCGCAGGCCGCCGACATGCGGATATGGCCCGCATCGGCGGCGGGGATCGACGAGGTGCCGGGCAGGCAGATGCCGAGCGCATCGGCGATGCCGGTCATGGTGCTGGCGGTCCCCATGGTCATGCAGTGGCCAAAGGAGCGCGCGATACCGGCCACCACCTCCTGCCATTCGTCCATGGAGGTGACGCCAGCGCGCACGTTCTCCCAGTTCTTCCAGATGTCCGAGCCCGAGCCCAGCACCTCCCCCTTCGCGTGCCCCCGCAGCATGGGGCCGGCGGGGAGGTACACACAGGGGATCCCCATGGAAATGGCGCCCATCAGGAGGCCGGGCGTGGTCTTGTCGCATCCGCCCATCAGCACCGCGCCGTCGATCGGGTGCGAGCGCAGGAGCTCCTCCGTCTCCATCGCCAGGAAGTTGCGGTACATCATCGTGGAGGGCTTCACGATGGGCTCCGACAGCGAGATCGCGGGCAGCTCCAGGGGGAAGCCGCCGGCCTGGTAGACGCCGCGCTTCACATCCGCGACGCGTTCGCGGAAATGGGCATGGCATTGGTTGATGTCGGACCAGGTGTTGATGAGGGCGATGACGGGCTTGCCCGTCCAGTCCTCCGCGCCATAGCCCATCTGCATGATGCGGCTGCGGTGGTTCCAGCTCCGCTGCGTATCGTCCTGCGCGAGCCAACGGGCGCTGCGCAACTCATCATAAGCCTTGGCCATGTGGTCCTCCCCGGGTGTCCCGCATCTGCCGGCGGGTCTCGCCTCACCTTCCTCCGGTGAGCCCCCAGAACACCAGCCCTAAGAAGAGCGTCGAGAGAAGCGAGAAGCGCCAGTTCCAGAACCACGTCATCGCGCGCCCCCGGTGGCCGGTCGACTGCTCGACCATCAGCACGACGGTCGCGAAGGGCGAGGTGGTCATCGAGAGCGCCCAGCCGCAGGAGATGGCGAGGGCCGCCCAGGTGACGTCCGCCGGGATCACGGGCAGGTCCGCGATCAGGCTGCCGATGAAGACCGCCATCATGATCGGGCTGAGTGCGAACTGGCTGAGCAACGCGACGCTGACCGACAGGCCGAGGAGAAAGAGCCAGCCCGGCACCGCCGCCAACCCGATCACCTCCGCCCATTCGGCGGACGGGATAAGCCCCGCCGCCGCGCGCCCGATGAAGCCCGAGCACGCAAGGGTCACCGCAAGCGGTGCGGCACCGGGCAGATAGCCGCGAAGGATCGCCGCGGCACGCCCCGCAGCCGCCCGGGCCCGCCCGCCCGGCGACCCCTCCGCCTGCAGCCCGAGCCAGGCGAGCATGATCACCGGGCTCGCCATCATCAACCCGAAGACCACCGATCCGTCGAAGACCAGCATCGCCGCGAGCGTGAGACCGAGAAACGCAAGCGCCACGCCGGCGAACTGCGCATAGGCCGCAGCTGGGAAAGGCGGGGCCGCAGCAGGCGCGTTTGCGGCCAGCCGTCGGCGGATCGCGCGCCAGGTCCACCGGTCCTCGGCCCAGCCGATCATCACCACACCAGCGGCGATGGCGAGGCCCATGCCGATCCAGGGCAGCCGCTCCGCCGCCGGCAGGAGCGTCGCCAGCACGAGCGGCGCGACCGCCGTGGGCGACCAGATCACCCCCCAGGCGAACCCCCGCAGCATCGCGTTGAGCTGGCGCTGTTCCCGGATCGGCTGCAGCGCGTCGCCTGCATTCGCCTCGGATCCACGCCGGATGAGCGGGGTCAGCAGGCTGACGACGCCCAGGTTGAAGAGCTGCGCCATGAAATGCGTGCCGAGGAAGATCGCGAAGTAGCGTCGCCCGGAGGGTTGGCGCGTGAGGTAAAGCCCGCAGGCCCGGATGGCGGCGGAGCTTGCCGCGGCCTGCTGGATCAGCCCGATGAGGAGGATGAAGGCCATGAGGAACGCGGCCTGGTCGAACGCGCTCCGCACCACGGCGCCGGGGTCGTCGGCCAGCGCCCAGGCGAGCACGGAGAGCACCGTGCAGAACGAAAGAAGATAGACCTCCCGCAGGCCAAAGCGCGGAAAGGTCAGGAGGGCGACGGCGATCACTGCGATATCCGCGGCCCAGCTGGCCGGCCCGAAGCGGGAGGCGAGATAGAGAAGCTCCGCCCCCATTACCGTCAGGAGCGCCACCGTGACCGCCCGGTCGCACCAGTGGCGCGGCCCCGGGGCCCCGGGCGCCACGTGTTGTCCTTTGGCGTGCCCTCGTTCGGGCAATGCGGCATCGGGCGTGGGCATCGGGGCCTGTAGAAAAGAGAGGCGAAGGGGCGGGACACCGCCTGGGGCATCTGGCGGAATAACGGTTGCCGCCATCAAACCACGCCGCGCCTCCCCCGCCTAGCGCCTCCAGCGACCCGTCCGGATCCGTCCGACCGCTCCTGCCTCCAGCCGGCCGCGCTTGTGCAGAGGCGTCCGAGCGACCATCCTCACCGCGAAGAAGCGTGGGGCAGCCCGTCACCGCGCCCTGTCCTTGGGAGGGAACGACATCATGACACCCGGCGGCCTGCGCGCCCGTATCCTCGCCCGCGAGAACCTCTGCGGCACCTTCGTCAAGACGCCGAGCCACGAGATGATGGAGCTCCTCGCCATGAGCGGACTGGACTTCGTGTGCCTCGACGCGGAGCATGCCGCCTTCGACCGGGCGCGGATGGATCTCTGCCTCGCCATGGCGCGCGCCCTCGGTCTGCCAGCGCTCGTCCGCGTGCCGGAGGGAACGCCAGCACAAGTCCTGATGGCGCTCGACAGCGGTGCTGCGGGCGTGGTCGTGCCCCATTGCTATTCGGTCGAGAAGGCGGAGGCGGTCGCGCGCGCCGCGCATTTCGGCGAGGGCGGGCGCGGCTTTGCGGGCTCGACCCGATGGGCGGGCTTCGCGACAAAGCCCATGGCGGATGTGCTCGCCATGGATGACGACGCCGTGGTGCTCGGCCAGATCGAGGAGCCCGAGGGCGTCGCCGCGGTCGACCGGATCGCCGCGGTCGACGGCATGGACGGCCTCTTCGTCGGGCCCGCAGACCTGGCCGTCTGTTACGGCGTGACCGACATCGCCGATCAGAAGGTGCGGGGGGCCATCGGCAAGGTCGGCGAGGCCGCCGCTGCCCATGGCAAGGCGGCAGTAACCTTCGCCCCCTCGCCGGCCATGACCAAGCCGCTCCGCGCCCTCGGCGTCAGCATGTTCTTCTTCGCCTCCGAGCACGCCTGGATCCTGCAGGGCGCGAAGGCCTGCGTCGCGGATTTCAAAGCCGAACTCGCCTGACGCGCCAGCGCGGCCGGCCGGCTGATGCAGCGGATGTCTCCGCCCGTGCCGGCCCGGTCGACGATACGCCGCGCCGGGCGCGCGATTGCCTGCCCGCAGCAACGGACGTCACCTGGGATGCGGGACAATGCCCCAAACGTCGCCCGCAGATCGGTGCCGACCGGAACCTCGACCGGAGAAGCGCCGTCTCCGGCCGCAAGGGCGTCCAGAGACGGGATCGGCGCGACCGTTGCTGCGCCGGCCGAGCAACGCCACACCGAGAGCCTCTTGGCATGGTACAGACCTTCCCGATCGGTTGCGTGCCCGCGCCCTCCCACGTCAGCGTATCGCGGCAAAGGTGAACATTTTTAACGCCCGTTGCGAGAAGAGATATTCACCTTATGTTCGACATTCGGCGTCAAGCATGACGTGGAGTGGGGGCGGGCGTGGCGACTTCCGGGGGCGCCAAGGTTTCGGTGGCGGAGATACTGACAGTCCGCGGCCGCAGCACCGCCGATCGTTGACGCACAGCGGCGCTTCGCCTAACTCGACATCTGCTGCGGGCATGGTGAAATGGTATCACACGAGCCTTCCAAGCTCTTGGTGCGGGTTCGATTCCCGCTGCCCGCTCCACCGCACCTCCGACGCGTCACGGCGCAAACTCCTCGCCCTGCCAGTCGAAGAGCCGACCGCTCTCCGCCGGTGTCAGCCGCGACAGCACACCGAGGAGATGTGCAGCTGCTTCATCGGGATCGAACAGGTCCTCGTCCTTGACGAAGCCGCGAAAGGGTTCCGAGAGCGGGGTGGCGACCGTGCCCGGTTGCAGCCCTGCGATCACCAGCGCCTTGCGCCGGCGCGCCTCCTCGATGGCCAGGCATTTGAGGATCTGGTTCAGCGCCGCCTTCGAGGCGCGGTAGGCGTACCAGCCGCCCGCCTTGTTGTCGGAGACCGAGCCAACCCGCGCCGAGAGTGCAGCGAAGATCGCAGGCGCCTTGCGCGGCAGCTTCGGCAGGAAATGCTGCGCCACCAACGCGGGGCCGGTGGCATTGACGGCGAATGACCGGGCGAAGAAGCCGGCATCGAGATCGCGCCAGGTCTTCTCAGGCTGCATGTCGCCCTCGTGAAGAAGGCCGCTGGCGACGATCACCAGCCTCAACCCGTCGCCGATCCCTTCCGCCGCCGCCGCGACGCTGCCCGGATCCTCGAGATCGATCCGCCCGGGCACCACGCCCTCGCCCTCCGGCGCCTCTCCGGAACGGCTGAGGGCGTGCACCCGCCCGATCCCGCCGATCCCCATGAGGGCGCGCACCAGGGCGGCCCCGATGCCGCCCGACGCGCCGATGACGGCGGCCTCGAACCCGTCTCCCAGATGCGTGAAATCTGCCATGCGGTGCGACCTGTCACGCCGGGCGACGACGTCAAGCCGACTGCGACGGTCGGGCCCGGTCGCGCCCCGATCGTATCGCGGCCATCGCTCAGGGCGGTGCCGGAACGATCACGGCAAAGCTCGCCGCGGCAAGACCCAGGGCGAAGGCGATGAGGGCGCCATAGGCGAGCCGCTTGCTGCGCTCAAGCGCGTGCTTGGCGTCGGTAAAGACCCGCTCGCCCCGCTGTTCGAGATGCGCCCGCTCCGTTGCCCGGCGATCTTCGCAACCATAGCGGAAGAGCCGCTCGAGCGCCTGGCGCTTCAGCCGGCGCGCCTGGGCAAAGCGCTGCTGTGCCCAGAGCCCCTGCACGGAGGCTGTGCCCGCGGCCAACAGCCCACCACCCCAAGCGACGAGCGCCATAAGCGTCGGCACCAGCGCAGGCGGGGCGGCGGCGCCCGTCTCCGCCAGCGCGCCGTAGAGGCCGAGGAAGGCCGCCGCGGCGCCGCCGTTCAGGAGCACCAGCGTACGCAGCACCTCCTGCTCATAGGCCGCGGCGCCCCGATTGAGCTCGAGCTCCAGCTCACGGTCGAACCCGTATTTCGTGCGAAGAAAGCTCTCCTCGGCCGCGGAAAGATGCGGCAGCGGCTCCGTCGTCGCGACGATGGGCGTGCCGTCATTGCCCCGACGCCTCGCGTCGACCCCATCCTTAGCCGCCATGCCAGTCCCCCGATCGCCAGACGTGCCGATGAGCATCGGCCGCTTGGCGTTCGAGGTAAAGCCGTCAGTCCGACGCGATGGCGGCACCAGAGGCGAGCATCCCCGCTATCTCGTCGCCGGAGAACCCCGCCTCCGCCAGCACCGCGCCCGTATGCTCGCCGAGACGGGGCGCCGGGCACCGCACACTGCCCGGCGTGCCATGGAAGGTGACCGGCAGCCCGAGCGTCTCCACCGTGCCCGCGACGGGGTGCTCCGTTGCCGTCACCATCCCGCGGGCGCGGGCCTGCGGATCGGCCTGCATCTCACGGATCGAGAGCACGGGGCCCGCCGGCAGCCCGCCCTCCTCCATTACCGCGAGCCACTCCGCCGTCGTGCGCCTGCGCAGGGCCGCGTTCAGCGCCTCGGTCAGCATCTCCCGGTTCGCCATCCGGTCGGCATTCGTGAGAAAGCGGGGATCCTCGGCCAGCGCAGGTGCGCCGATGAGACCGACGAACCGCTCCCAGTTCCGCTGGTTGGCGGCACCGATATTGATCCAGCCATCCGCGGTCTCGAAGGCCTGGTAAGGCGCGTTGAGCGGATGTGCGGAGCCCATGGGGCCCGGGCTCTCGCCCGTCGCGAAGGCGATGGCGGATTGCCAGTAGGTATGCGTGATCGCCGCCTCGAAGAGCGAGGTATCCACGCGCTGCCCCTCCCCCGTCTCCCGCCGCCGATGCACCGCCGCCAGCGCGCCCATGGCCGCGAGGATGCCCGCCGTGATGTCCGAGACAGGGGCCCCGACCTTCACCGGCGGCCGGCCCGGCTCCTCCCCGGTGATGCTCATCAGCCCGCCCATGCCCTGCGCGATCAGGTCGAAGCCCGCGCGCTCGGCATAAGGCCCGGTGCGTCCGAAGCCCGATATCTCCACATAGACGAGACCCGGATTGCGCGCCCTCAGCGTCTCGTAGCCGAGGCCCAGCTTCTCCATCGTGCCGAGCCGGTAGTTCTCGATCACGATGTCCGCCGTCTCGAGAAGCCGCATCAGCGCAGTCTTGCCCGCCTCCTGCTTAAGATCGAGCGCGACACCCCGCTTGTTGCGGTTCATCATAAGAAAGGCCGCGCTCTCACCCCCGACCATGGGCGGGACCATGCGCCGGCTGTCATCCCCTTCCGGCCGCTCCACCTTGACGACATCGGCCCCCATATCCGCCAGCATCAGCCCGCAGACCGGCCCCGCCATGATATGCGCGAGCTCGACAACCTTCAGGCCGGCGAGGGGACCCGGCACCCCTGCCCCCGGCCCTCCCCTTCCCAGCGAGGACGGCGGGATCTCGGCGCTCATCGCCCCTTCCATTCAGGCGGGCGCTTGGACAGAAACGCATCCATGCCCTCCTTGAAGTCCTCGGACATGTAGGCAAGCGCCACAAGATCGGCGTCGTCCGCCCCCGGCCCTCCGGCGAAGGCGCGGCGCAACCCTTCCTTGGTGGCGCGGAGCGTCAGCGGCGCCATGCCGGCGAGATGACGGGCAAGCGCCTGCGCACGCGCCTCCACCGCGGCCGCATCGGACAGCACTTCGGAGACAAGCCCGATAGACTCGGCCTCCGCCGCCTCGATGAGCCGGGCCGTGAATATCATCTCCCGCACCCGCCCCGCCCCCATCAGCGCGGAGAGCCTGGCGAGGTTCTTGATGCTGAGGCAGTTGCCCAACGTGCGCGCGATGGGAAAGCCGAATTTGAGGCGCTCGTCCGCAATCCGGATATCGCAGCACCCGGCGATGGCCGCGCCCCCGCCCGTGCAGGCGCCCGTGATGGCGGCGATGGTGGGCAGCGGACACCGCTCGATCGCGTCGAAGACCGCCTCCATGCGGTGCTCGTAGCCCCAGGCGTCTTCGGGTTCTGAGAAGTCCCGGAACTGCGCCATGTCGGTCCCGGCGGCAAAGGCCCGCCCGCCCGCTCCGGTGACGACGATGGCCTTGACCGAGCCATCCGTCGGCGCCTCCCGACAGATCTCCGCCAGCCCCTCATACATGGCGAAGGTCAGCGCGTTGCGGCTCTCTGGCCGATTGAATGTGACGGTCGCGATCCCGTCTTCGACGGTGTGGATCAGCTCGTCGGACGCTGAGCCAACCGGTTCGGCAGCGGTCATGGCGCGGTACTCCTCGTTCTGGTGGCCACCCCCTCCCGCGGGTGGGCGGGTGGAGGGCGGCAGTGGCCACCAGCGGCCACAGGCCGCCTTCGGACCACCCCTCCGGACCGGTCAGCGGTAAAAGTATTCCACCAGGAACATCGGCACAGCCGGCACGTAGGTACAGATCATCAGCACCGTCAGCAGCACGGCCACGAAATAGACGTTAACCTTCGTCACATCCCAGATCCGCGCATTCGCCACCGAGCAGGCCGTGATCAGCACGCTCGCGACCGGCGGCGTCTGCTGCCCGATTGCGAGGTTGAGCGTCACGATCAGCCCGAAATGCACCGGATCGATCCCCGCCTGCTGGATGAGCGGGATGACGATCGGGATCACCAGAATGATCGCCGCCGCCGAATGCAGGAAGAAGCCGACGATCAGGAAGAAGACGTTGAGGATCAGCAGGATCACCCAGGTCTGGTCCGTGAAGGCGAGGATAGAGGCTGCCAGCTCCTGTGGGATCTGCGCGCGCGTCAGGAACCCGCCCATAAGCACCGATGCCGCCACCAGCACCATGACCACCGCCGTCTGCATGCCGCCATCCAGCATCGCGCGGCGGAGATGGCGGAAATCCATGTCGCCATACCAGAGCCCGACGGCGAAGGCCGCGAGCACCGCAAGCCCGGCGGCCTCCGTCGCCGTCACGATGCCGCCGAAGATGCCACCGAGGATGATGACCGGCAGCGAGAAGGCCGGCAGCGCGTCGACGAAGGTCTCCCGCAGCCGCTTGACGTTGAACGCCTCCTCCGTCGGCAGATTGTAGCGTCGTGCGAACATGTAGGCGACGCCCATCAGCCCCGCAGCCCCGATCAAACCCGGCACGAAGCCCGCCACGAAGAGCTGCTCGACGCTGGTGTTGGCAGAGGTCGCATAGAGGATCATCGGGATCGACGGCGGGATGATGATCGCCAGCGAGGCAGAGGACGACGTCACCGCGGCCGAGAACGGCGCCGAATACCCCCGCTTCTTCATCTGCGGAATGAGCACCGAGCCGAGGGCCGCCACATCCGCCACCGCAGAGCCCGAGATCTCCGCGAAGAAGAGCGAGACGCCGATATTCACCATGGCGAGCCCGCCACGGATGAAGCCGACGATCGCCGTGACGAAGGAAATCAGCCGATCCGTCACGCCGCCGGCGTTCATGATGGCCCCTGCCAGCACGAACATCGGAATGGCGATGAGCGAGAACTTCGTGGCGCCGTCATACATGTCGAGCGCCACGGTCACGAGGCTCGCCGTTCCCTCGTTGACCAAAAGCCCCACGACGCCCGCCACCGCCAGTGCGACCGCAATCGGCACGTTGAGGCAGATGAGGACGAGAAGCGTCACGAAAATGATTGCCATCAGCATGTCAGCGGCCCTCCCGTCCGGCACCGAAGGTCTTCTCGGCCTCCGCGATCTCCGCCTCGATCTCCGCGTGCTCCGCGCTCTCGCCCCGGCGCACCATGTCCAGATACTGCGGCAGCGACAGGAGCGAGCAGAGGATGAAGAGCACGGCCCCGATGGGAATGACCGATTGCGTCAGCTGCACGGGGACCCAGGTCAGCGAGGTCAGCGACATGCCCTCCAGCACCGTCAGCACCTCGAGCCCTGCCCAGGCCATCAGCGCGAAGAAGGCGATGGTCACCGCCTCCGCGAAACAGGCACCCCAGAGCCGGACCGGCATCGGCAGGGACAATAGAACGCCGTCGAAGCCGATATGCTTGCGCTTCAAGGCTGCGAGCCCGGCGCCATAATAGGTAATCCAGGCGAGCATCACCGACGCCACCTCGTCATACCAGCTGAAGGAGTTGCCGGAGAAGCGGGCGAGCACCGCGACGATGACAATCGCCGTCAGCACCACCATGAGCAGGATCACCACCAATTCGAGCAGGTTCTCCAGCTTCTTGGACACAGTCGAGAGCATGAGATTCTCCGTGACGCGGGGCTTCGCCCCGCCGCCGCGCGGCACTCGGCGGGGCCGGGCCCCGCCTCGCACCCTGATCGTCGGATCGGAGGGAAGCGCCGGGGCCGCGTCGTGCGATGCCCCGGCGCGGGGCGGCTCAGGAGCCGCCGGCGAGGTTCTGCACGCTCTCGACCAGCGCGCCGCCGCCGTCGACGGTGCTCGCGAACTCGTCGTAGATCGGCTTGGAGGCGGCGATGAAGGCGTCCTTGTCCGCCTCGTTCACCGCGACGCCAGCGTCCTTGATCACCTGGAGAAGCTCGCTCTCAAGCGCCGCGGCCGTGTCGTAGACGAACTCCTGGGTCTGCACGCCGCAGGTTCCCAGAAGGTCCTGTACCTCCGTCGGCCAGCTGTCCCACTGCCTCTTGGACGTCAGCAGATAGGCGGGCGTGTACACGTGGCCGGTGATCGAGAGGTACTTCTGCACCTCCTGGAACTTGGCCGATGCGATCTGGGCATAGGGGTTCTCCTGGCCGTCGATCACGCCGGTCTGCAGCGCCGTGAACACTTCGGAGAACGACATCGGCGTCGGGTTAGCCCCATAGAGCTGGAACATCTTAACCCGCCACGCGCCCTTCGGCGTCCGCAGCTTCACACCCGCCAGATCCCCCGGCTGGTCGATCGGACGCGTGTTGTTGGTGATGTGGCGGAACCCGTTTTCCCAATAGGCGGCGATGTGAAAGCCGTTATCGTTCGCGGCCTTCTGGAACGTGTCGCCAAGCTCGGAGGTCACCGCACGGATATGGTCGCGATCCTGGATGATGTAGGGCATCTCGAAGACGCCGAAGGTCTCGTCGATCGAGCTCATCACGGATGACGGCAGCGCGAACTGCACCTGGCCGAGCTTGAGCTTCTGGAGGAGCTCCTGATCCTTGCCGAGCTGGGACGAACCGAAGGTCGCCACCGTATGCTCACCGCCGGACGCATCGCTCACGCAGCGCGCGAACTCGTTGGCCGACGCCTCGAAGAGCGAGCCCGGCGCACCCACATGGCCGAACTTGAACTCGACGGCCTGCGCGCCGCCGGCAAGGCCGAGCGCCAGCGCGCTCGTCGCGATAAGGCTCCTGATCTTCATGGGGGTCCTCCCTGGATTCCGTCCTGGTGTGGTGGTGGTTCGCCGAAGCTAAGCGGTGTCTTGCGCACCGTCATCAAAGAAGTCGTGGGCGGCGCATCTCATTCGGCCGCCGCGGCTGCCGCCCCGCGTCCACCGGCCAGCACCGCCATGGCCGCGTCGACGCCGCCCTTGCTGTGCGGCACGCCCGCAAGACCGAGGCCCATCTCCACGCCACCGAGCGTCCCGATGAGGGTGAGATCGTTGAAGTCGCCGAGATGGCCGATGCGGAAGATCTTGTCCGAAAGCTTCGAGAGCCCTGCGCCGAGCGACATGTCGAAACGCTCGAGCACCACGGCCCGGAACGCATCCGCCGAATGTCCCTCCGGCATCATCACGGCCGTAAGCGAGCCCGAATAGAAGCGAGGCTCGCGGCACAGAATCTCGAGCCCCCAGGCTTCCACGGCCGCCCGCGTCGCCGCCGCATGCCGCTCATGCCGCGCAAAGACCCCGTCAAGCCCTTCCTCATGCAGCATGTCGCAAGCTTCGACGAGCCCGTAGAGCAGGTTGGTGGCCGGCGTGTAGGGGAAAAAGCCCTTGCCATTCGGCCCCTGCATCTCCTGCCAGTCCCAATAGCTGCGCGTGAGCCCGGCACCTGCCGTCGCCGCCATCGCCTTTTCGCTCACTGCGTTGAAGGAGAGCCCCGGCGGCAGCATCAGGCCCTTCTGGGAACCCGAGACGGTCACATCGACGCCCCACTCGTCATGGCGGTAGTCGATGGAGGCGAGCGAGCTGATCGTGTCCACCATCAGAAGCGCCGGATGCCCCGCTGCATCGATGGCCTTGCGCACCGCCGGGATGTCGGAGGTGCAGCCTGTCGAGGTCTCGTTATGAACGACGCAGACCGCCTTGATCTCGTGCCCGCTGTCCTCGCGCAGCCGCGCCTCGATGGCTGCCTCGTCCGCGCCTACGCGCCAGTCCGTCGAGATGAACTCGGTCACTAGGCCGAGCTTGTCCGCCATCTTCTTCCAGAGCGTCGCGAAATGGCCCGTCTCACACATCAGCACCTGGTCGCCGGGGCTGAGCGTGTTGACCAGCGCCGCCTCCCAGGCTCCGGTCCCGGAGGCGGGGTAGATGATGACATGCGCCTCGGTCTTGAAAACCGACTTCATCCCCGCGATGGCCTTCCGGCCGATCTCGGCGAAATCCGCGCTGCGGTGGTCGATGGTCGGATAGTCCATCGCCCGCAGGACCCGGTCGGGCACGTTGGTCGGCCCCGGAATCTGGAGGAAATGCCGGCCGGCGACCCGGCCCTTCGCGTTGCTCATCGCCCTTCTCCTCCCCGTGGCACCGGCGTCACGCCGTATGATCCGGCATCGCCCATCATGCGTCGTTTCGCCCGCGCGTGACATGCTCCGCGCATGCCTTTCGCATTGCAATTTTCCTGCGTCGCACGACTGCTTGCCTTTGCATGCCGTTCATGCGACCCGAATTGAATACAAAATACACTTACGCCGGGGAGTCAACGCCCATGACAAGATTGATCGAGGATGGGAGCCAGAGCCGCCTCGCCCGACGGCTCAGGAGCGAGATCCGCGGCGACGTGCTCTTCGACGCCTTCAGCCGCGGGCGCTATGCCACGGACGCCTCGATCTATCAGATGACGCCTGCAGGCATCGTCGTGCCGAACGGGCCGGACGATCTCTCCGCCACGCTCGCCTTCGCCGCCGAGGAAGGCCTGCCCGTTCTGCCGCGCGGGGGCGGCACCTCGCAATGCGGTCAGACGGTGAATGAAGCGGTGGTGCTCGACTTCTCGCGCCATATGGGCCGCATTCTGGAGATCGACGTGGAAAACCGCCGCGCGGTGGTCGAACCGGGCTGCGTGCTCGACACGCTGAACAGGGCCCTGAAGCCTCATGGCCTGTGGTACCCGGTGGACGTCTCCACGGGCTCGCGCGCCACTATCGGAGGCATGACCGCCAACAATTCCTGCGGTGCGAGGTCCAGACGCTTCGGCATGAGCCGTGACAACGTGATCGCGATCGACGCCCTGATGGCTGACGGCACCCGCGCCCATTTCGGCCCCGCCTCCAACAAGCCCGGCAGCCCCGATCCTGCGCTTGTTGCGGACCTCCTGAAGCTCGCGGAGCGCGAGGCGCCGGAGATCGACGCGCGTTTTCCGAAGGTCGACCGGCGCGTGGGCGGCTATAACATCGACGCACTCGTCCCCGGCGCGCCCCAGAACCTCGCCCATCTTCTCGTCGGATCGGAGGGCACCTTGGCCATCTCCGAGCGCATCGAGCTCAAGCTCTCCCCCCTCCTCGGCGCGAAGCTCCTCGGCATCTGCCACTTCCCCACCTTCCGCGATGCGATGGAGGCGCCGCAGCATATCGTGGCGCTCGACCCCGTGGGCATCGAGCTCATCGACCACAACATGATCCGCCTCGCGCGTGACAACGCTGTCTTCCGCCCGGTGCTGGAGGAGTTCGTGAGGGGCGAGCCCGCCGCCCTCCTCCTCGTCGAGTTCGCCGAAGACGACCCGGCCGAGAACCGCCGCCGCCTCGACGCGCTGCACGACATCATGGCGGGGCTCGGCTACGGCTGGCAGGGCGCGAAGAAGCTGGGCGGCGTGGTCGAAGCCGCCGATCCCGGCCTGCAAAACCGCATCGGCGAGGTCCGCAAGCAGGGCCTCAACATCATGATGTCCATGAAATCCGACGGCAAACCCGTGAGCTTCGTGGAGGATTGCTGCGTCCGCCTCGAACACCTCGCCGACTATACCGAGCGGCTGACCGGCATCTTCCACAAGCACGGCACGGACGGTACCTGGTACGCGCATGCCAGCGTCGGCACCCTCCATGTCCGCCCCGTTCTCAACCTGAAGAATGATGCAGGCGTGAAGGCGTTGCGCGATATCGCAGAGGAAGCGTTCGCTCTCGTGCGCGAGTACGAGGGTAGCCATTCCGGCGAGCATGGGGACGGGATCGTCCGCTCCGAATTCCACGAGCCGATGTTCGGCAGCCGCCTCGCCCGCGCCTTCGAGGAGGTGAAGGACCGGTTCGATCCCGAGGGTCGGCTCAACCCCGGCAAGATCGTTCGCCCGCCGCGCATGGACGATCGCAGCCTCTTCCGCTATCCGCCTGATTACACGGTGAAAGATCGCGATACGGTTTTCGACTGGCCGGGCTACTCGGGTGCTGCCCGCGGCCTCCAGGGCGCCGTCGAGATGTGCAACAACAACGGCGCCTGCCGAAAGCTCGAGGGCGGCGTCATGTGTCCGTCCTACCGCGTGACGCGCGACGAGGTCCACAGCGTTCGCGGCAGGGCCAACACCCTTCGCCTCGCGCTCTCCGGCCAGCTCGGGCGCGACGCCTTCGCGAGCGAGGCGATGGCGGAGACCATGCAGCTTTGTGTGAGCTGCAAGGCCTGCCGCCGCGAATGCCCGATGTCGGTCGACATGGCGAAGATGAAGATCGAGGTGCAGGCTGCCCGCGCGGCCAGGCGCGGGCTCACGCTCCGCGACCGGCTGGTGGCGCATATGCCGGCCTACGCACCCTTCGCCGCCCGCCTCGCGCCGCTGACGAACCTGCGTAACCACCTGTCCTGGCTGGCAAATCTCATGGAGCGCGCGACCGGTCTGGCTGCCGAGCGCCCCTTGCCCGCGTGGCGGCGGGACTTTTTCCGCGAGGAAGGCACCTGGCACGACATGGCGGAGGCGGACGTCATCCTCTTCGCCGACAGCTTCAACCGCTGGTTCGAGCCGGACCATCTGCGCGCGGCCGAACGCGTGCTCCGCGCCGCCGGCCTCAAGGTCGCTCACGCCCAGGCGCCCGATCACGGCCGCCCGCTCTGCTGCGGCCGCACCTACCTGGCCACCGGTCTCGCCGAGAAAGCCCGCGCCGAGATCGCCCGGACCGTCGAGGCGCTCCGCCCCGCGCTCGAGAAGGGGGTTCCAGTCGTCGGGCTCGAGCCATCGTGCATCCTCACCTTTCGCGACGAGGCGCCGCGTCTCCTGCCCGAGAGCTGGTCGGAAGACTGGGGCAGTCGCCTGATGCTCGTCGAGGAATACCTTGCGAGCCTTGCGGAGGACGGCCGGCTCGACCTGGCCCTGCGCCCCCTGCCCCAGAAGCGCGCCCTCCTCCACGGCCACTGCCATCAGAAGGCGTTCGCGCAGATGGGCGCGGTCGAGCGCATCCTGCGCCTTGTTCCGGAACTCGAGGTCGAAACGGTCGAAAGCTCCTGCTGCGGCATGGCGGGCAGCTTCGGCTATCAGGCCGAGACGCTCGAGGCCTCCCGTGCGATGGCTGAGGCGAGCCTTCTGCCTGCGGTTCGTTCGGCAAACTTGGATACCTTGATTGTTGCCGATGGAACATCCTGCCGCCATCAGATTGCCGATGGCGCAAACCGTGAAGCCGTGCATGTGGCGCAAGTACTGGCGGACGCGTTAGTATCCGGCCCGGACGCAATTACGCGGGACGCATCATGAACAAGCCCGAGGCTCAGCCCCTCCGACCCATCGAGCGCGTGCCGCTTCGCGCGAGCCTCGTCGATGCGCTCCGCCAGATGATTGTCGAGGGCGTGCTTGCACCGGGCGAGAAGATCAACGAGCGCGCGCTCTGCGAAAGCTTCGGCGTCAGCCGCACGCCGTTTCGCGAGGCCATCAACCTCCTGGCCAGCGAAGGGCTGGTGGCCGTCACGCCCCACCGAGGCGCTGCCGTGACACCCATCACACTCGGCGAGCTGGAGGAGGTGTTCCCGGTCCTCGGCGCGCTAGAGGCGCTGACGGGGGAGCTTGCGGCGGCAAATGCGACCGAGGCGGATATCGCAGAGATCGATGCGCTGCATGCCGAGATGATCGCGCACTACGAGGCACGCGACCGGGCCGCCTATTTTCGCCTCAACGAGGCGATCCACGCCGCCCTATACCGCGCGGCGGGCAACCCGACACTTGCGTGCACGGCGCGGAGCCTCGGCTTTCGTCTCCGCCGTGCGCGGTATCAGGCCAACCTGACCGAGGCGCGCTGGGCGGCGGCCGTCGCCGAGCACGAGGGCTTCATGTCGGCTCTGCGGGTGCGGGACGGCGCAAGGCTCGCGACGCTCCTGCGTGAGCATCTGGAGCATAAGCTGAGCGCCGTGCGCACGGCACTCGCCGAACTGGCATGAGCCCAGATCATGGCGTGTCGCCACCTGCGCGGCCGGGCGATCCGCTGTCGGCCGTCGACACGCCGGCGCTGGCGGTCGAGCTCGGCGCGCTCGAGCGCAACATCGACCGGATGGCGCGGGAGGCGGCGGGGGCCGGCATTCGCCTCCGGCCCCATGCCAAGACCCATAAATGCAGCGCCATCGCGCGGATGCAGATGGCGGCCGGCGCCGTCGGGCTCTGCTGTCAGAAGGTGGGGGAGGCGGAGGCCCTGGTGGCCGGCGGCATCGAGGACGTCCTCGTCACGAACGAGATCGTGCGGCCCTCGAAGCTCGCCCGCCTCGCCGTGCTGGCGCAGAAGGCGCGGATCGGCCTCTGCATCGATGCCTTGGCGCCGGCGCGCGCGGCTTCGGCGGCGGCCACGGCCGAGGGCGTCACGCTCGGCGTGCTGATCGAGATCGATGTGGGCCAGGGCCGATGCGGCGTGGCGCCGGGCGCAGAGGCGGCAACGCTCGCGGCCGACATTGCCGCCCTGCCCGGCCTCCGGCTCGACGGGCTCCAAGCCTATCACGGCGCAGCACAGCATTTCCGCGCACCCGGCGAACGGGCCGACGCGATCGGGCGGGCGGCGGCGCTGACGCGAGAGACCGCACACGCGTTCGCGGCTGCCGGGCTTGCCTCCCCGATTATAGGCGGCGCGGGCACCGGCACCTATGCGATAGAGGCTGCCTCCGGGATCTGGACCGAGATCCAGCCCGGCTCCTACGTCTTCATGGATGCCGACTACGCGGCCAATGAGACGGCGGCTCCCTTCGAGCACGCTCTCTTTGCGCTTGCCGGCATCATGAGCCGCCGTGAAGGGCACGGTGTGATCGATGCAGGGCTGAAGGCGCTCTCCGGCGAGAGCGGGCTGCCGCTTCTCTGGGGCGTCGAGGACGGGCGGCTGACCGGGCTCTCGGACGAGCACGCGACGCTGGTACTTCCCGGCGCTGCCCCTCGGCTCGGCGAGACGGTGCGCATCGTCCCCTCCCACTGCGATCCGACCGTCAATCTCCACGACTGGATCGTCGCCTTCCGCGACGGTTCCGGCGGCGCGGTCGTCGAGGAGGTCTGGCCCGTGGATGCTCGTGGGCGGGTCTTCTGACCATCTCGTCACGCGCCGGCGCTATCGCAGTCAGCGGAATTGCGGCTGGTCGCCGCAATACTTCTTTGCGGTCGCTGCGGCATCGATGGCGGGAAAGATACTGGCAGAGGCGCACAGGGCGGCGGCGCAGGACGAGATAGGAAGGAGCCGAGAGGGCATGGCCGGCTCACGCGTCGGCGGGCGTGCTCGCTTGCACGGCCGGGTCCAGCCTGCGGCCATCGGCATCGAAGCGATGGAGCCGATCGGCCGGGGCCGCGAACGTGACCTCCTGCCCCCGCTCGTGCCGGGCGGCGCCGTTCAGCTTCGCGATCATGGTGCCCGCTGACGTCTCCACGTGGAGGAGATGGGCCTCGCCGAGCTCCTCGATAAGGGTTACCGCACCCGGGAACATACCGTCCGCCGCAGGGGCAAGGTCCTCAGGGCGCACGCCTATTTCCGCCGCCCCCTCCGCGATCTCGCCGAACGCCTTCGCGGGCAGGAAGTTCATCGGGGGCGACCCGATGAAGCCTGCGACAAACCGGTTCGCCGGGTGATGATAAAGCTCGAGCGGGGTGCCGACCTGCTCGACGCGGCCGTCGCGGAGGACCACGATCCGGTCGGCCAGCGTCATCGCCTCGGTCTGGTCGTGCGTGACGTAGACCATCGTGGCGCCGAGCCGGTCGTGCAGCCGGGCGATTTCCGTGCGCATCTGCCCGCGCAAGCCGGCGTCGAGATTGGAGAGCGGCTCGTCGAAGAGAAAGACGCTGGGGTCCCGCGTGATCGCCCGGCCGATGGCGACGCGCTGGCGCTGTCCGCCCGAGAGCTGCGCCGGCTTGCGGTCGAGAAGCGGCTCGAGCTCGAGGATGCGTGCGGCCTCGCGCACCTTCGCCTCCACAGCGCCCTTCTCCACCTTCCGGAGCTTCAGCCCGAACGCCATGTTCTCGAAGACGGTCATATGCGGGTAGAGCGCGTAGGACTGGAAGACCATCGCCACGCCGCGCGCGGCCGGGGCTATGTCGTTTACGATCTGCCCGCCGATCTCGAGCGTTCCCGCGCTCACCTCGTCGAGCCCCGCGATCAGGCGGAGAAGCGTGGACTTGCCGCAGCCCGAGGGGCCGACGAAGACCACGAACTCGCCTTCCGCGATCGCAAGGTCGATGCCGTGGATCGTCTCGACCCGGCCGAAGCGCTTCTTCACGCCCGATAACCTGATACCGCTCATGGGCTTATCCTTTCACGGCGCCGGCGGTGAGCCCGGCCACGATGCGGCGCTGAAAGACGAGGACGAGCGCGATGAGCGGTACCGTCACGATTACGGAGGCGGCCATGATGTTCCCCCATGGCAGTTCATAGGTCGAGGCACCGGTGATGAGGGCGATGGCGACAGGCACGGTGCGCATCTCGTTCGAGAGCGTGAAGGTGAGGGCGAAGAGGAACTCGTTCCAGGCGACGATGAAGGCGAGGAGCCCGGTTGCGGCCATTGCCGGGCCGAGGAGCGGCAGGAAAACGTAGCGGACAACCTGGAGCGGGGTCGCGCCGTCCATATAGGCGGCGTCCTCGAGCTCACGCGGCAGCTCGCGCATGAAGGTGGTGAGAACCCAGACCGTAAAGGGCATCGTCAGCAGCATGTTAGCGAGGATGAGCCCAGCGAGGCTGTTGTAGATGCCGAGCGATCGAATGAGCTCGAACATGCCCGAGAGGACGGCGACCTGCGGAAACATCGAGACCGAGAGGATGGTGACGAGCAGCAGCCCGCGGCCACGGAACTGTACGCGGGCAAGTGCATAGGCGGCCGTGACGCCGAGACCGAGGGAGACGGCAACGACGACGAATGCGACAACGACGGAGTTGAGGATGTTCCGCCCGAAGGGCTGCTCGGTGAAGACGGCGACGTAGTTCTCAGCGTCCGGCGCCGCGAAATACGTCACCTCGAAGAGCTCGGAGCCTGCCTGAAAACTCGAGATGACGGTATAGTAGAAGGGAAAGACCGCCATCAGCACGATGACGGCCAGAAGCGCCGTGAATCCAATGACTTGGAGGAGCGACCACCTCATCGAACCGGCTCCGTCAGCTTCACGCGGCCGAGGGTCAGGACGCAGGCGACCAGGATCGCGATGATGAGAAAGAGGAGCGTGGCCGCCGCCGAGCCGTAGCCCACGTCCTGAAACTCGACGAGCTGCTGGCGGGCGAAGACAGACATCGTGGTCGTGTCCTCACTGTTGCCCGTGAGCGCGTAGACGAGGTCGAACATCCGAAGCGCATCGAGCGCGCGGAAGATGACTGCGACAAGCAACGCCGGCCAGATTAGCGGCAGAGTGATGCGCCAGAAGACGCGGAGCGGGTGAACACCGTCGAGGCGCGCGGCCTCGTAGATGTCACGTGGCAACATCTGGAGCGCCGCGAGGATGAGGAGGGCCATGAAGGGCGTCGTCTTCCAGACGTCGATCATGACGACGGACCAGAGAGCGAGATCTGGATCGGCGGTCCAGGCCAGCGGTGCACCGATGACACCGAGTGTCATCAGGAGGTCGTTCACCATCCCGAACTGATCGTGGAGCATCCAGCCCCACATCTTGGCGCTGACGATGGTGGGGATGGCCCAGGGGATCAGCACCGCGGCGCGCACGATACCGCGGCCCCGGAACTCCACATTGAGCGCCAGGGCGACGATCAGTCCGAGGGCGGTCTCGAGCCCGACGGAGACACCAGCGAACCAGAGCGTGTTGTAGACCGCGTTCCACCAGCCCGGATCCGCCAGCAACCCGCCCCAAGCGTCGTTGTAGAAGTTGTCGAAGCCGATGAAACTGTAGTCCCCGCCCGCGAGCCGCGCGTCGGTGAAGGAGAACCAGATCGTGCGCACGAGCGGCCAGCCCGCAGCGAGCGCGAGGAGCGCCAGCATCGGCGCGAGGAAGAGGAGCGCAAAGCGCCTGCGCGTCGCCTGAAGCCCGCCCGCCATGGGCGCCTACCAGCCGCGTCGCCTGATCCGCTGCAACTCGCCCTCCAGCGCCGCGAGCGCATCGGCCGCCGTAGCCTCGCCGGAGAGGACGTCATGGCTCGCTTGCCAGAAGGCAGTGGAGACGCGGTTGTACTTCTCGCCTGTCACCCGGCTCGGCCGACCGACAGCGCTGGTGAAGGTCTCGTAAAGCTCACCGAAGAGCGGGCTCGCCTCGAGGATCTCCGGGTCTTCATAGAGCGCGGGCATGGTCGGATTGTAGGAGCCACGGATCGCACGGATCTTCTGTTCCTCGGCGGAGACGAGATGCATCACCAGGTCCGCCGCGATCTCCGGATGCTCGGAATACCTCGAGACGGCAAGGTTCCAACCGCCGAGAACGCCCGTGTTCTTGCCGTCCGCCCCGCCCTTGGGCAGAGCCGTCACGCCCACCTTGTCCTTCACTGGGCTGTCCGCGGATTGGCTAAGCGCCCAGGCATAGGGCCAGTTCCGCATGAAGACCGCATTGCCGGACTGGAAGACGCCGCGGGCCTCCTCCTCGGAATAGTTCAGCACGCCCTGCGGCGCGATGGCCTCGACCCACTTTCCGGCCTCCGTCAGCGCCGCGACGGCCTGCGGGTTGTTGATCGTGATCTCGCCCTCGGCATCCACGATGGAGCCGCCGCCGAAGGCATCGACCCATTCAAGCGCGTTGCAGGTCAGCCCTTCATAGGCGCGGCCCTGGAAGACGAAGCCCCACATGCCATCGACGCCCTCGGCACGCTCTGCCTGCATGACCATGTCGGCGACACCCCGCATCTGCGCCCAGGTGGTCGGCACGGGCTGACCATGCTTTTCGAGCAGGTCCTTGCGGTAATAAAGGACGCCCGCATCGGTATAGAGCGGCATCGCCTTCAGCTCGCCATCCACGGTGTTGTTCTCGATGATGGCCTCGAAATGCTCGTCCGCCGCCCCTTCGGCATAGGGTGCTAGGTCGATGAAATGGGTGCCCAGGATGCCGGGCCAGATGACGTCGACCTGCAGGATATCGATGTCCTCGGCACCTGCGCCCAGGATTTGCTGATAGAGCGCCAACCGCTCGGTGGAGGAATTCGGCGTCGAGACAACGGTCACCGTGTGGCCCGTTCGCTCCGCCCAGCGCGCCGTCGCCTCCTTGCAAAGCTCGAGCTCGATACCGAGCGCGCCGCAAGAGATCGAGATCTCGGCGGCATCGGCAGCCGGCGCAAGGGCAGCGCCCAGCGCACAGGCAGCAACAGCCTTCTTCCAGGGTGCGGTCATCGGAGCCTCCCAAGTCTTTTGGCGATTGTTGCAATAGCGAGCTAAAGGGGCGCGGGAACTTGTCAAACCTGCCGCGGCCCGCCGGGGCCGCGCGCCTCCTGCCCGCCGGAGCGGGTTCCGCGGCGCGGAAGCCCGATGCACTTGTTGCGAAGCAGGGGGTGTGCGCTGCGACATGGCGCGGCTATATGCCTACCGACACCCTAGGGGTGCCCCAATAGCGGGCAAGATCAGGCGGATGCCGCAGATCTGCGCATCTTCCGGCCCCTCCCATGTCCGAACGCGGGAGCGAGCACATGCAAGCCCAACCCTACCTGCCGCCCGAGGAGGCGGACGCCCTGACCCATGGCGGCCATGCCAATCCGTTCGGGGTGCTCGGCCCGCATCGGTTGCCGTCCGGCCGCTGGGTGGTCCGCAGCCTCGTGCCCGGGGCGGAACGGCTGAGCGTCGTTGGCCTGGCGGGGGATACCATTGCGGAGGCGGCGCCAGCGGGTAACGGGCTGTTCGTGACAGAGCTCGAGGATCACCCGGGTGCCTACAGATTGGCGGCCGAGCGGCAGGGCGCGCGGTGGGAGGTCGAGGACCCCTACCGCTTCGGTCCGGTGATCGGCGAGCTCGATGAGCACCTCATCGCGGAAGGCACGCATCAGCGCCTCTGGGACGTGCTGGGCGCGCATCTGCGAGAGCACGAAGGTGTCGACGGGGTGAGCTTCGCCGTCTGGGCACCGTCCGCAAAGCGCATCTCGGTCGTCGGCGACTTCAACGATTGGGACGGGCGGCGCCACGTGATGCGCTGGCGTGGGGCGACGGGGGTGGCCGAGATCTTTGTACCTGGCATCGGTGACGGGACCCGTTACAAGTTCGAGATCCTGGGCGCGGACGGCGCGATCCACCTCAAGGCCGACCCGATGGGCTTCGGCTCGGAGCATCCGCCGGCCAACGCATCGGTGGTGCGGGACATCCGGCACTACGAATGGAACGACCGGGCGTGGATGAACGGGCGCGGGGCGCGCCAAGCGCGCGAGGCGCCGATCTCGGTCTACGAGGTGCATCTGCCGTCCTGGCAGCGGGGCGAAGACGACCGACCGCTGGACTGGGCCGCCCTCGCCGACCGGCTGATCCCCTATGTGCAGGAGATGGGCTTTACGCATATCGAGCTCATGCCCGTCAGCGAGTACCCTTTCGACGGCTCCTGGGGCTATCAGCCCATCGGCCTCTACGCGCCCACCGCGCGGCATGGCGGGCCCGATGAATTCCGTGCCTTCGTCGATGCGGCCCATCAGGCAGGCATCGGCGTGATCCTGGACTGGGTGGTGGGGCATTTCCCGACCGACGCCCACGGCCTTGGCCAGTTTGACGGAACGCCGCTCTACGAGCATGCGGACCCGCGTGAGGGCTTCCACAAGGACTGGAACACGCTCATCTTCAACTACGGACGGCGGGAGGTTCAGAACTTCCTCGTCGCGAACGCGCGCTACTGGATCGAGGAGTATCATATCGACGCGCTCCGCGTTGATGCGGTCGCCTCTATGCTCTACCGCGACTACAGCCGCGAGGATGGCGAGTGGGTGCCGAACGAGTATGGCGGGCGCGAGAACCTCGAAGCCATCGCGTTCCTGCAGCGCGTGAACCGCGAGGTCTATGGCGCGGACGGTTCGATCATGACCATCGCGGAGGAGTCGACCGCCTGGCCGGGCGTCTCCCGTCCCGTGCACGAGGGCGGGCTTGGCTTCGGCTACAAGTGGAACATGGGGTGGATGAACGACACCCTTCGCTACATGAAAGAGGCGCATGAGTACCGTAAGCATCACCACCACCTGATGACCTTCGGGCTGCATTACTCCTTCAGCGAGAACTTCGTCCTGCCGCTCAGCCACGATGAAGTGGTGCA
>JBCCDG010000048.1:0-27185 GCA_039030915.1 Pseudomonadota bacterium
CCGCAGCGGCAACCGAAAGGCTGCGATACATGCTCTCACTCGACAGTGAAGGCGCTATGGAGTACGAAAACGAGGCGGTCAGGGTTCTAGCAAGAGTAGAGCGGCAGGGCAGTGCCGCGGGCCGAAGGGTGGACTGAACCTCATGCGACGCACATGTCTCACCGCACAGCGGGTGAGAGGTAACACCCGGTATGTATGAACGCTTCTACGAGCTGACGAGCCGCCCGTTCCTCACGGTGCCCGACCCGAGCTTCCTGTTCTGGTCGGAGGGGCATGAGCTTGCCTACACCATGCTGCGCTACGGCGTGGAGACGCGCGCGCTCATCACGGTGATCACCGGCGAGATCGGCGCGGGCAAGACCACGCTGCTGCGACACCTCATGAACGACATGCCGGACAACGTGACCATGGGTCTCGTCTCCAACATGCAGGAGGGGCGTGGCGATCTTCTGCACTGGGTGATGATGTCGCTCGATCAGGACTTCGACGACGAGCCCTACGTCAAGCTCTTCAAGAAGTTCCAGGACTTCGTGATCGCGAAATACGCCGAGGGGCGGCGTGTCATGCTGGTGATCGACGAGGCTCAGAACCTCTCGGTCAAGATGCTGGAGGAGCTGCGCATGCTCTCCAACATCAACGCGGACAAGGACGAGCTGCTCCAGATCATCCTGGTCGGCCAGCCCCAGCTTCGCGAGCTGCTGGCCGATCCCGCGCTGGTGCAGTTCGCGCAGCGCATCGCTGCGGATTTCCACCTCTCGCGCCTGACCGCGTCCGAGACGGCGTCCTATGTGGCGCACCGCATGGAGGTCTCCGGCGCGCAGTGGGAGGTGTTTCCCAAGCGCACCTGCGACCTAATCTACGAGGCGACGGGCGGCGTGCCGCGGCTGATCAACATTCTCTGCGATCTCAGCCTGGTGTACGGCTATTCCTGCGAGCGCAAGGTGATCGACGACGACCTCCTGTGGGAGTTCCTCTCGAGCGTGCGGCGCCACGGCATTTACACCCATCTCGCGGCGCGCAACCCGGCTCCGAAGCTGGTGGCGACCACGGAGGACGGAGCGAAAGCCGAGCTGCCGAGTGCCGGCCCGCGAGATACGCCGGGGTATTGAGGCCGAGGCGCTGAGGCGGGGGAGCGGAGACCGAGAGGACGAGGCCCGCGCCGGGGGGAGGCGGTGGGCCGATCCCTGGACCGGCGGGCACGTACCGCACCAGGCGAGAATGAGCCAAACGAGCCCGGCGAAGCGCCGGCGAGACGTAAACCGAAGGACCGAGAGCGGGACCTGAGCCATGAGCGATACCGATCGCCCGATTGACATCCGCGACTATATCGACGCCGTTCTGCGGCGTTGGTATCTGTTCGTGCTTTTCGTACCCGTGACCTCGGCGGTCGGCCTCTTCGTCGCCTATGTCCTGCCGCCGGTCTACGTGGCCGAGGCGCGCGTTCTGGTGCAGAGCCAGGCGGTGTCCGAAAATCTCGTGACGGCGACGGTTACGGCGAACACAGAGGAGCTTCTGAAGGCGATCGAGCAGCGCATGCTCACGCGGACGAACCTCCTTGGGCTGGTCGATAAGCTCGAGCTCTTCAGCGACCGCCCCGACATGACGGCGAGCGATCAGGTGGCGGCCCTTCGCGCCGGCACGTCGCTCAACGCTGTCGCCACCGGCAGCGGGCAGGGCCGGGGCATTCAAGCATTCAGCATTTCCCACCGTTCCGCGCGCCCGGATGAGGCAGCTGCGATCGTCAACGAGCTGGTGACGCTGGTTCTCGAGGAGAACGTTGAGGCCCGGAGCTCCCGCGCCGCCGAGACGACCGACTTCTTCAAGGCGGAGACCGGGGAGCTCGGCACCGCGATCATCGACCTCGAGAGCGAGATCAGCGCCTTCAAGCGGCAGCACGAGCTGTCGCTGCCCGGCGCCTCGAACTACCGGCGCAGCCGGCTCAGCGAGCTTCAGAACTCCATGTTCGAACGCGAGCGCGAGGTGCTGCGGCTCGAAGAGTCTCGGCGCGACCTGCAGCGCACGGTCGACGAGGGCATCGACATCGACGACGTGATCGAGCGGCTCTCGCCCGAGATGCGCGAACTGCGCGGCCTCGAGCAGGAACTGCAGATCAAGCGCTCCGTCTTCGCGGAGAGCCATCCGGAGGTGCGCAATCTCCGCCGCCGTATCGAGACGATCCGTGAGCTGATCGGCCCGGAGGCGGAGCGCGACGCGGAGGAGCTGGTCGCCGAACAACGCGCCCAGGTGCAGCGCGAGATCAGGCTGATCGACACCCGGCTCGACCTGATCGAGAAGCAGCAGCTCGACGCCCTTGCCGAGCAGGAGAAACTCGAGAGCGCGATCTCCCGTGCGCCGGGCGTCGAGATGGAGCTCAACTCCATGACGCGGCGCTACACCGATCTCGAGCGGCGCTATCAGGAGAACATCCGCAAGCTCTCCGCGGCCGAGACGGGCGAGAAGCTCGAGGTCAACCAGCAGGCCGAGCGCTTCGAGCTGATCGAGCGGGCCGAGCCGCCGACCACGCCCGTGGCGCCCAATCGCCGCCTGATCGCGGCAGCGGGCTTCGGTAGCGGCTTCGCGGCGGCCTTCGCGCTGATCATCCTCGCCGAGCTGATGAACCAGTCGATCCGCACGGCATCGGATCTCGAGCGTACGCTCAACCTGCGCCCGGTGGTCACGATCCCCTATATCGAGACCGTGCAGGAAGTGCGCCGGCGCATCTGGCGCGTGCGCATCATAACCCTGGTGGTGCTCGTGGTGGTGCCATCGTCGCTGTACGCGGTCGACCAGTTCTACGTGCCATTGGAGCTGCTCTTCGAACGCTTCCTCGAACGCACGGGCGCGATGACCTTCATCGATCAGGTCAGGGAACGGTTGGCGAAGTAGGCCGCCGCGCGGCGGCCGCCCTCGCAGGGGCAACGGAGAACGAGACGATGGTGGAACGGCTCAAGGACGCGATCAGCAAGGCCCGTCTGCGGCGCGACGGCGGCGGCTTTGCCCGCGCGGGAGGCGACGGCTCCGGCGGCAGCGCCTCGCATGTGGACGAGCTCTGGGCGAGCCTCGACGAGCTGCCGATCGATGCCGAGAAGATGCGGCGCGAGCGCGTCGTCTCCTTCCAGAAGACCGACCCAAGCCACGTGACCTTCGACGTGCTGCGCACACGTCTGCTCAAGGTGATGCGGGAAAACGGCTGGTCGCGGCTCGCGATTACCTCACCGACCAAGGGCTGCGGCAAGACCGTCATCACCATGAACCTGGCGTTCAGCCTGGCCCGCCATCCCAACCATCGCACGATGCTGATCGACATGGACCTCAAGGCCCCGCGCGTCGCCAGCATCATGGGCGCGACGGGCAAGCGCCAGATCAGCTGGTTCCTGAGCGGTCAGACCCCGGCCGAGCGCTACTTCCAGCGCGTGGGCGACAACCTCGCGATCGGGCTCAACACCGTGCGCGTGCGCGACAGCGCGGAGATGATCGAGAACCCTGGCACCGAGGTCGCAATCTCGAACGCTCAGCGCCAGCTCCGGCCCGAGACGGTCCTCTTCGACCTGCCGCCGATGCTGGTCAACGACGACGCGCTCGCCTTCACGCAGACCGCTGACTGCGTCATGCTGGTGGTCGCCGCGGGGGAGAGCAAGGCGTCCGATATCGACGAATGCGAGCGGCTTCTGGCGGCCAACTCCAACTTCCTCGGTATTCTGCTCAACAAGCACCGCGATCCGCGGCGCGACCCTTACGCCTATGGCTACGGCTACGGCTACGGCTATGGCGGCGGTTACGGCGGGGGCTATGGCGGCAGCTACGGGAGCGGCACGCCGAAGGACTGAGCATGTTGCGCCGGCGCCCCACATCGCGCCGGTTTCGTCCGCCGGCTCTGAGCTGAGAGTCGCTGGGCTCGATTCACGTTCTCTATCATGCTGTTATCGCCATGGTTTGATAGTGGCGGAGACTTCCATGCGCATCCTTCTGGCTGCCGTCGCGCTCCTGTTCGCGCTGCCCGGGATGGCGGGCGCACAGAGCTTCACCCTGAAGCCGGGCGACACGCTTTCGATTACCGTTCTTGAGGACGAGAACCTCAATCGTTCGGTGCTGGTTCGTCCGGATGGCAAGATCTCGCTGCCCCTCGCGGGCACGATCGATGCCGAGGGCCGGACGCCGGAGGAGGTGCAACAGGCCATCCTCTCCCGCCTCGCCACGGACTTTATCACGCCGCCCACGGTTTCTGTCGCCCTCCAGAGCCTCGGCCCCGCCAACCAGCTTGAGGAAGCGCAGGAGGCGAGCGAGGACTTCGAGGGCGTGCTCGAGGAAGAGGCGGAGCGGATCGGCCAGGTCTTCGTGATCGGCATCGTCAACAGCCCCGGTGCGCTCCAGATCGAGCCGGGGCGCCGGCTCACTGTGCTGCAGGCGCTGGCAATGGCGGGCGGGCCCGGTGTCTTCGCTGCGCGCAAGCGCATCCAGGTGCGCCGTCTCACCGAGACCGGTGAGGAGGTCTTCTTCTTCAACTACGATGACGTCGAGGACGGCGACGTGGCTGTCGAGCCCCTTGTTCTCGTTGATGGCGATGTCATCGTTGTGCCCGAGCGTGGCCTCTTCGAATGAAACGGCCGGCGAGGCGCAGTGACCGCCTCGCGCGACTGCTGGCCCTCGCCGGTGCTTTCCTCACCTGCGCGGGCCACGCCGCCGCGCAGGATCTCCAGGTACAGGGCACGCTGTCGCAGACCTTCACCTTCGACAGCGACCTCGATCTCGACGACAGCGGGCCGAGCTTCGGCTCGACAACCTCGGTCGGCGTGTCGGCGACCTATCTGACGGATGACAGCGACGCCACGATCTCCAGCAGCCTCTCCTATCGGCGGTTCACCGAGGACGACGACGGCGAGGATTTCGACGGCTTCACGCCCAACATCAACGGTTCCGCGCGCTTCCGCTTGGGCAGGCTCACGCTGACGGAGGGGCTGTCCTTCCGCATCGACGATGTCGCCTTCACCGAGTTCACCGAAGAGGGGACGATCGACCCGAACGGCATCTTCACCGATGCCGACGCCCGCCGTCTGGATTTCACGTTTTCGCAGGGGGCGAGCTACGCGCTGACGCAGCGCACCTCTCTCGGCGGCGCGGTGGGCGTCTCCCTCACGCGCTTCAGCGAGACGGATGACGAGCTTTCCGACAGCGACCGCTTCTTCGGCTCTCTCAGCCTGTCGCGCGCGGTCAGCCCGCGCCTCTCGCTCAGCGTCAGTGCGAATGCCTCCCGCTTCGAGACCGGCAGTGACGTGGAGGATACGCGCGGCACTTCGGTCGGTGTATCCGTCGGCTTCAATCGCTTGCTGCAGGAGGATGTGACGCTCGGTGGCCGGGTTGGCCTGCGCTACGTGACGGTCCGCGAGGAGGTATCGGTCTTTCCCCTCGGACGGGTCGAGAGCGAGGAATCCAATATCGGCGTCAACGGCGGCTTCAGCTTCAGCTACGATGTCGGTCAGACCGATCTCTTCGCCGGCCTGTCGCAGGATGTCGCGCCGACCGAGGATGGGGAGGTCGAGGAGTCTACGACCTTGAGCGCCGGCCTCTCTCACGCGATCAACTCTCGCCAGAGCGTCAACGTGGGCTTCAGCGTCACGCGGCGCACGAACGTGACCGATACAGTGGGGAACAACGAAAACACGGATCAGGAGTTCTTCGGGCAGATCTCGCCAAGCTATAGCTACCGCCTGACGCCGAGCTGGAGCGCAAACCTCGGCTACTCCTTCCGTCTGAGCAACGACGAGGACGGCTCGAACGTCTCAAATTCGGTCTTTTTGGGCTTCTCGCGGCCATTGCGCATATTCCCCTGACAAAGGGGTAGGCGGTCGGGGCGTTTTCGGGCATGCCTCGGGCCGGATCGGGGCGATGGTGGCGATGCCGGATACACTGCAGGAGGAACGGTTCCAGTCGGCGGGCGCAGGGGGCAGGCTCGTGGGACCGTATCTGCCCGTCTCAAACCTGCCTGGGCTCGTGATCACGCTCGACTGCATGGTCGTGGCGATCGTGGGGGCGCTGGCGCATGTGGCGCTGCTGCACTTCTCCCCGGTCACGCTCGAGTATTTCGTCTTCGCCATCGTCTTCATCGCGCTCACCAATGTCATGCTGCTGAGCCGGGCGGACATGTACTCGGTCAACGCGATCATGCGGCCGATCAGCCGGTCGGATTTTCTGATCGTCGCGCTTCTGACCGCCTTCCTCCTGCTCCTGACCATCATCGTGACGCTCAAGGTGCAGGACATCTTCCCCAAACGATGGCTCGCCGCCTTCTTTGTCTTCGGCACCGCCTCGCTGATGGCCGAGCGCCTGCTGCTCAGCCGCGCACTGCAATGGGCGGCACGGCGCGGGGTGGTGCGGCGCCGGCTCCTCGTGCTCGGCACGGGCGAGCAGGCGCAGCGGTTCCTCAGCCGCATGCGCATCATCAAGCCCTACTTCGTCGAGATCGCCGGCATCTTCGACAGCGCCCAAAGCCCGCGCCGTGCCGATGTGGAGGGATATGCGGTCGAGGGCGGCTTCGAGGCGATGATCGCCTATGCCCGTACCCATCGTGTCGACGACGTGATCATCGCGCTCCCGTGGAACGAGGAGGCGCTGATCTCCGAGACCATGGAGGCGCTGCGGGAGCTTCCGATAAATGTCTCGGTCAGCACCGACCTCATCGGCTATCAGCTCGCCTTCCGGCCCGTGATGGGCGATGCGGCGCAGCTCCCGGTCTTCGAGGTCGTGCAGCGGCCGATCTCGGGCTGGAGCTTCATGCTGAAGGCGCTCGAGGACTATGTGCTGGGCGCGCTTATCATCCTGGTGCTGTCGCCGCTCCTGATCGCGACGGCAATCGCCATCAAGCTCGACAGCCCGGGCCCCGTGCTCTTCCGCCAGAAGCGTCTTGGCTTCAACAACAAGGAGTTCGAGATCTACAAGTTCCGCTCGATGCGCCACAACGTCGAGCCCGAGCAGGTTACGATCCAGGCGACACGGGACGACCCGCGCGTCACGCGCGTCGGCCGTCTGATCCGCGCCACCTCGATTGACGAGCTGCCGCAGCTCTTTAACGTGATGGAGGGCACGATGTCGCTGGTAGGCCCGCGTCCCCATGCGCTCGATCACAACGAGGATTACGGTCGCCGCATTCGTGGCTATTTTGCACGGCATAAAGTGAAGCCGGGAATCACCGGATGGGCTCAGGTGAACGGCTTGCGCGGAGAGACACAGTCCATCGCCACGATGCAGGCGCGCGTCGAGCACGATGTCTACTACGCCGAGAACTGGTCCCTGCTCTTTGATATCCGGATCCTTATCGGGACAATGATCATCGTGCTGTTTCAAAAGAACGCTTATTAGGCCGTTAACCATGTACCGCGCTTGCCATCTACAGGGCGAAAATCGTACCAAACCGGCACTTAGCCGCTTCCAGCGAGGCCAGACCGTGACTGCTGAACGTCGGAACAGACCCATGCGAAAGGCCCTGCTGGCGCTCGCGCTCGCGGCGCCGCTGCTGGCCGCCTGCGACAGCGTCGAGGAGCGCGTCGCGGGTCACTTCGAGCGCGGCCAGGAGCTGGCCGAAGCGGGCGAGACCGAGAAGGCCATCGTCGAGTACCGCAACGCGATTAGCCTGCAATCGAACCACGTCCCGTCGAGGCTCGCCATTGCGACATTGCTGGAAGAGGGCGGCAATCTCGCCGAGGCGGTGCGGCATTACCAGATCGCCGCGGAGAACGACCTCAAGAACGTGCGCTCCCGTGTGCGCCTGTCGCAGTACATGCTGGTGACGCGCAATCTCGACCGCGCGCTGGAGTTCTCGGAGCAAGCCTACGCCCTCGCACCGGAGGAGCCGGATGTGCTGGCGGTCCGCTCGGCCACCGCTTACCAGCTCGGCGACAAGGAATTCGCGCTGGAGCTCGCGCGAAAGGCCATCGCCAAGGAGCCGGAGCACGCCGCCGCCAACGTCGTGCTGATCACCGAACGCGTCGAGGCCGGGGAGCTCGACGAGGCGCTGTCGATGACCAACAACGTCATCGCCGTCCATGATGAGGATCTGTCGCTGCATCTCCTGCGCCTGCGGCTCTTCGAGCTTACGGACCGGCAGGACGAGGCGCTCGAGCAGCTCATCACGATCACGCAGGACTTCCCCGATCTCGCGACTGCCAAGCAGGCTCTGGCGCGGCGCTACACCCAGCTCGGCGAGCTCGACAAGGCGGAAGAGCAGCTCCGCGCCTATGCCGAGATCGCGACAGAGAAGACCGAGGCGAAGCTCGCGATCGTTCAGTTCCTGATCCGCACGCAGGGCATCGAGGCCGGCGAGGCCGAGCTCAAGAGGCTGGCGGCGGAGGAGGAGAACGGCTGGCCCTACACCCGCGCGCTCGCCTCGCTCTACTATGCCCGCGAGCGTCAGGACGATGCGCGCACGCTTCTCAACGAGGTCGCCGGCGGCGAAGGCGCCATCGCCAACGAGGCACGCGTGATGCTCGCCCAGTTCGCGCTTCGCGAGAATGACCGAGAGACGGCGCGCACCCTCATCGACACGATCATCGCCTCGGACACGGCAAATGCCGACGCGCTCGCGATGCGCGGCGCTCTCGAGATTGATGCGGACGAGTACGGCAAGGCGATCGAGACGCTGCGCAACGCCCTCGCCCAGAACTCCAACGACTCGCGAACCCAGCGTCTGCTCGGTCGCGCTTATCTCTTGAACGGCAACGAGGCGCTGGCCGCGGACCAGTTCGCCAACGCGACGCGCAATTCCGACTATGCGCCAGAGGTGGCGCAGGAATACGTGCAGTTCCTGATCCGCCGCGGCCGCATCGACGGTGCGGAGGCGGTGCTGTCCGAGGCCGTGCGCCGCTCGCCCACCAACCGCACGCTGCTGACCGCGCTGGCGCAGATCCGCCTCCAGCAGCAAGACTGGGTGGGTGCCGAGACGGTGGCCAATCAGCTTCGCGAGCTGGAGGGCGGCGGCACGGTCGCCGAGCAGGTGCTCGCCGCCTCGCTCTCGGGCCAGGAGAAGTTCGACGAAAGCTCCGAAATCCTGCGCAGCCTGGCGGCAGATAACGAGACGCGGGAGCAGGCCATGTCGGGCCTCGTCAATACGCTCGTCGCCGACGGCAAGGCGGACGAGGCGCGACAGTTCCTCGAGGGGATCCTCACAGAGAACCCTGGCAACGTGCAGGCCCGGCTCCTCCAGGCCTCAGTCGAGCAGCGGGAGGGGAACGACGACCTGGCGCATGAGCTGGTCGAACGTGTGAAGGCGGACTTCCCGAACCAGGCGGCCCCATACCTCTATCTCTCGCAGACCGCGCTCCGCGACGGGGACATCGACAAGGCCTATGAGCTGGCGGTCGAGGGTGTGGAGCGGACCGGGGCGCTAAACCTCCGCCTCATCGTCGCCGGCATAGATGAGCAGCGCGGCAATATCGACGGCGCCATCGAGCAGTATCAGGCCGTCTTCGACGCGCGGCCGGACTCGCTCCTCGCAGCCAATAACCTCGCCAGCATGCTGTCGATGCACAAGTCGGACGACCCGGAAGCGCTCAAGCGGGCGCAAACCATCGCGCTCCGGCTGCGGTCCTCCGACGTGCCGGAGATGCAGGACACCTTCGGCTGGACCCTCTATCTCAACGGGGACTATCGCGGTGCGCTCGAGAGCCTGAAGCCCGCGGCGGAGAGGCTCTCCTCCAACCCGGTCGTGCTCTACCATTACGGCATGACGCTGAAGGCGCTGGACCGGGAGGCGGAGGCGCGCCGGGTGCTGGACAAGGCCGCCGCGCTGGCGGACGAGAACTTCCCCTATCCGGACGGTCTCGAGCAGGCGCTTGCGGAGCTGCCAGAGGTCTCGCCCGAAGCCCCTGCCGAGGACGGCGCCAGCGCCAACCAATAGCGCCGGCGCAAGACGGAAATTATCGGCAGAACGCCCGGCCGTGGGGCCGGGCGTTTCCCGTTCCGGCTGGGCGCTCAGAGACCGAGGGCCGTGCGGCGTTGTGCGGCAAAGGCCTGAACCATTCGGTCCGCGATAAGCGCGAGCAGCGCCATGGCGGCACCCGACGCCACGCCGAGCCCCACATCGGCCTTGCCTAGCGCCACGTAGATCGACTGTCCAAGCCCCGTCGTGCCGATCAGCGCCGCGATCACCAGCATCGCGAAGGCGTAGAGGATAGTCTGGTTGAGCCCCAGTAGGATCGTCGGCGCCGCATAGGGCCCCCGCACGTCGCGCAGGATCTGCCACGTCGTGGCGCCAGAGGCGGTTGCGGCCTCCAGCATCTCCTCCGGCGTGTTGGTGAGCCCGTGGCGCGTGTAGCGGATCATCGGCACGATGGCGTAGGCGCAGATGGCCAGAAGCGCGGAGAACTCGCCGATCTGGAAGAACATCAGCATCGGGATGAGGAAGACAAAGAGCGGGATTGTCTGCAGCGTGTCGCAGACAGGGCGCAACACGCGCCAGGCTGTCGGGCTCACCGCCGCCAGCAGGCCGAGCGCGCCGCCCAGCACCGCGCAGATCAGGACCGCCGCGCCGCATAGATAGACCGACAGCATCGCCCGGTCCCAGAGCCCCGCCAGCAGCATGGCAAAGAGGCTCAGCCCGGTGAAGACCGCCAGCCCCCGCCCGCCGACCCGCCAGCCCAGCGTCGCTGCCGCGCCGATTACCAGGGGCCAGGGCAGCTGCGTGAGCCCCGTATGCGCGATCCCACCGAGGCAGAAGACGGTGACGCCCGCCACCAGCCAGCCGCGCCAGAGAAGGAACGCCGATACGAGCGCCGTGGCAGCCAGAAAGCCCACGCTCATCCCCAGCGTCCACGAAAAGCCCCAGGTGAAGGGCAGGACCGCGTCGTCGAGCCCGATGCGAAGCGGCAGGAGACCGTAGAACATCGCCCCGTTCTTGATCCCGTCGAGAAGTGCGGCGTTGGCCACCGTGAAGGCCGACAGTGCCTCGTCGATCGCCACTGAGGCCGGACGCATGATGCCAAGCGCGGCGGTGTCCGACGCGATCCCGGTCGCCCGTACCAGGAGGGCGAACACCAGTCCGCCGCCGAAGATCGCGCCCGCAATCCTGCCCTCGCCGCGGTTCCGCGGCTCGGTGAGGCCGGCGCTCATCCGGTCGATCAGGATGGCGAAGACGACGATGACCAGCCCCGCCAGAAGTGCCTGGCCGAATTGCGCCTTGCGCATCGTCAAGAGCACCTCCCAGCCGATATCGTCGTACCCGCCGATGACGGCAGCGATGATCACCATGCTGAGGGCTGCCATCACGCATTGGTTCACGCCCACCAGGATCTGTGTGCCGGCCGAGGGCAGCTCGACCAGCAGCATGCGCTGGAGCCGCGTGGCGCCCGACATCAGCGCCGCCTCCCGGATCTCCGGCTCCACCCGCTGCAGCCCGAGTAGCGTATTCCGCGCCATCGGCGGCGCGGCGTAGATCGCGGAGGCGATCAGCCCGACAACCGGGCCGAAGCCGAAGAGGAGGAGGAGCGGGGTGAGATAGGCGAAGGTCGGAACCGTCTGCATCACGTCGAGCACCGTTTCGACCACGCGGCGAACCGACGGGATCTCGTAGCCCAGGATGCCGGTCAGGAGCCCGATGAGGAGCGCCAGCGGCACCGAGACGGCTACGAGCGAGAGCGTCGCCATGCTCTTCTCCCAGTAGCCCGAGAGCAGCACGAAGAGGAGGGCCGCCACGGCAGTAAGCGCCATGCGCCGTCCGCCAATCCACCAGGCCGCGGCCAGGATCGCGCCGAAGACGGCCGGCCAGGGTGCACCGGTGAGAACCGCGTTCATCCCGTCCATCGGCCAGCCGAGGACCGCCGAGAGCAGCCGTGCCGCGGGCTTGATGGTCTCCAGCACCGCCGTCAGCCCGTCGCCGATCCAGGCCGTCGCCGGCAAGCTCCAGTCCCCGGGCCAGGCGATGATATCGGGAGCGACGGCGAGGAAGAGGCCCGTGAGGAGGCCGAGACCGATGATGATCGCGGATGCCTGCTCCCCGCGGCTGAGCTGCCGGAGCCACGCGCCAAGCCCTGCGGGGGTTGCCGGGGCCCGTTCAGCCAGCGCCATCGTCTGCCCCCTCGGCCCGCGACGTGCCGATGGCGCGGACCAATGCGTCCGCCGATACCGTGCCGACGGTGTTGCCGTCGCCGTCCTCTACGGGCAGCGCACCGTGACCCGTCTCCGAGACGAAACGGGTCAGCGCCTCCTCAAGGCTCATGGCGGGCGCCAGCGCAGGACCGGAGGGAGTGGTACCGTTGGCCGCATCCCGCACGGGCGCCATCATGTCCTCGACCGTCATCAGCCGACCCTTGGGCACCTCGCTCGCAAACTCCGCCACATAGGCGTCGACCGGGTTCAGCACGATCTCGGCGGGCGTGCCGACCTGCACGATCACGCCGTCGCGCATGATCGCGATCCGATCTGCCAGCTTCAGCGCCTCGGCGATGTCATGCGTGATGAAGGCGATGGACTTGTTGAGCTCCGCCTGCAGCGACAGGAACTCGTCCTGGAGCTGGCGGCGGATGAGCGGATCGAGCGCGGAGAAGGGCTCGTCCAGAAACCAGATGTCCGGGTTCATCACGAGGCTGCGGGCGATGCCGACGCGCTGACGCTGCCCGCCCGAAAGCTCCCGTGGATAGGCGGCTTCCTTGCCCGAGAGGCCCACGAGCTCGATCACCTCGCCTGCGCGGCCCAGCCGCTCGTCCGTTCGCACGCCCTGCACGCGCAGCGGAAAGGCGACATTCTCCGCCACGGTCATATGAGGGAACAGACCGAAATGCTGGAAGACCATGCCGATGCGGGTGCGGCGAAGCTCGATCAGCCGCTTCTTCGAAGCCTTCAGCAGGTCCTCACCGCCAATTGCCACGCGCCCTGCGGTGGGCTCGATAAGGCGGGAGACACAGCGGATGACTGTGGACTTGCCGGAGCCCGAGAGCCCCATGATCACGAAGAGCTCGCCCCGCTTCACGTCGAAGGAGACGTCGCGAACCGCGGGCACCAGGCCCTGGGCGCGCAGGCTCTCCGCAATCGCATCGCGCCCCTTCCGGGGTGCGGCATCCTGTTCTGCGGCGAGCGCGCGGCCCGCATCGTCGCCGAAGACCATCCAGAGGCCTTCGGCGCGGATCGCGGGCTCGCCCGTCTCGTCGGTCAGTGGCCCATCCTCAGTTGACCGCCGTATCGACGACAGGCTTCCAGACGCTTTCGTTGGCGGCCATCCAGCCGGCCACGGCCTCCTCGACCGACATGCCGTCGACATCCACCTGGCCCATCAGCGGCTGCTGCGCCTCGGTGCTCATCTGGTAGTTCGCGAGGATCTCGTAGGCAGCGGGCCACTTCTCCTCGAACCCGCTCCAGGCGGTCTTGAAAACGCGCGTAGGAACGAAGTCGCAGTCGTTCACCGCATTGGGGTTCGGGCCCCAGCTCGCATCCTCGTAACAGGCGGGCTCACCGGCGGGCAGGTCGACGAACTGGACGTCATAGGCCGACATCGCCCAGTGCGGCTGCCAGAAGACGATGAGGAGCGGGGATTTCTTCTCGGTCGAGGCGCGTAGCTCCGCGATGAGCGCGCCCTCAGAGCCCGCGGGCACGGCTTTGAACGGCAGCTCGAGACCGGTCAGCCGGTCAGCCCCAGGCGTGCCCCAGTCGGCCGGATAGTCCACCAGCCGGCCCTGCGGCAGCGTCTCGGCCGTAGCGAACTGCATGGCGCATTCCTCGAGCGCTTCCCACGCCGGCAGGCCCGGGCACATCTCGGCCACGTGGGCGGGATAGGCGAAGCCCTCCTTCGCCTCGAGGCCTAGATCGGCGATTTCGACGACCGTGCCGGCATCCTTCTGCTTGCCGTAACCCTCCGAGACGTTGGACGACCAGACCTCGAGGGCCGCGTGGATCTCGCCCTCGCCCATCGCCTCCCACATGTTGAAGTAGCCGGCGGTGATGTATTCGACCTCGTAACCCGCCTTCTTCAGCATCTCTCCCGCCACATGCGTCGTGACGTGCTGGCCCGTCCACTCGTTGATGGCGAGCTTGATGGGTTCGTCGACGGCGCCAAGCTCGGCTGCCTGGCTCGCGCCCGTAGCGGCGACAAGCGCCACGGCGGCGACTGCCGTTCTGATCATTGTGATACTCCCTGCGTGTCTGGCCCGTTCGGGCGCATAGATGCACCATTTCACGAAAAGACGGGATCGGCTAACATCCAGCGACATGTTCCTGACGGAAGGCGACTGATGGCAGATCACGGTATCGGCGGACGGGACGGGTCGGCCCTGACAATCGCCATCCTCGTCACGCCACATTTCAACATGAGCGCGACGGCGGCGTTTCTCGATCCGCTGCGCGTGACCAACTACCTCGACAGCAAGCCGCGGTTTCGGTGGATGCTGGCATCGGCGGAAGGCGGCCCCGTGCCCAGCAGCAACGGCTTCACGGTGACGGCCGAGCCGCTCTCGGCACTCGCGCGCCCGCCCGACATCGCGATCGTCTCGAGCAGTTGGACGCCGGAGAACCATGGCGCGCCGCCGCTGCTGGCCGCGCTGCGCCGCTGGGCCCGTTTCGGCGCATCGCTCGGCGCCATCGACACGGGCGCCTTCGTGCTGGCGGAGGCGGGGCTTCTGGATGGCTACCGCGCCACGGTCCACTACGAGCACATGGACGCGTTTGCCGAGCTCCATCCCAAGGTGGGGCTCGTGGAGGATCTCTACGTCTTCGACCGGGATCGGATGACGACCTGCGGCGGGTCGGCGGCAACCGATATGGGCCTGCAGCTCGTCCGCTCCCTCCTCGGCGCCGCGCGGGCCAACGCGGCGGCGCGCTACATCTTCCACGAGCGCATCCGCCCGGCCGGCGAACGGCAGCTTCCCGAGCTCGGCGAGCCACTGGGCGCCACCGTGCCCGCCAAGCTCCGCGCGGCGATCAAGCTCATGGAGCAGCATCTCGAGGCGACCGTGCCTATCCCCGAGATCGCGGCAACGGTCGGTCTCTCCTCCCGCCAGCTCGAACGCCTCTTCGCCGAGTTCATCTGTGTCTCGCCCATGCAATACTACCGCGACATCCGGCTCGACCGGGCGCGGGGGCTGGTGACGCAGACCGAGATGCCGGTGTGGGAGATCGCGGTCGCCTGCGGGTTCGCAAGCCCCGAGCACTTCTCCCGCGCCTATCGCACCCGCTTCGGCCTCGCGCCCCGGACGGACCGGCAGGAGGGGCGCGTCCCATTCGAGTTTCGCGCCTGGCCGATGCCCCGCCACGTCCCCGACGCCGTCGCGAACGATCAAGCCGAGGGCGGATCGCGCTAATCCGCGGAGGGTCCCGGGGCGGAGGATCGCGGCATCACCACCTCGCGAGGCCGCCCATGACGCTCTGCATCGACGCTGCCGATCTTCGCGCCATCCGCAGGGGCTGGGACCCGGAGCCCGGGCGGTCCCACTCCCTCCACAAGGACGCCTATACCGACCCGCGCTGGCACGACTACGAGCAGCAGACGATTTTCGCGCGTAGCTGGCAGTGGGTCGCTCACGCCGAGAAGCTGCGCGCTCCGGGGGCCTTCGTCACGATCAGCATCGCCGGCCGCCCCGTCGCCGTGATCAGGGACCGCGAAGGAACGCTCCGCGCATTCTACAATGTCTGCAAGCACCGCACGCACGAGTTGCTCAGCGGCGAGGGGCGGACGAGCCGCATCATGTGCCCCTATCACGCCTGGGTCTACGACCTCACGGGCCGCCTCGTCCGCGCCCCGCATACCGAGCGGCTGATGGGCTTCGAGGCCGGGGACATCTGTCTCGATGCCATCCAGGTCGAGGAGTTCTGCGGCTTCGTCTACGTCAACCTCGATCCAGCAGCCGAGCCGCTCAGCGTGCAATCCGGCAATCTGGCCGGAGAGATCGGCGAGTGGGCGCCCGATATCGACCGGCTGACCTTCGCCCGGAGGCTGACCTACGATATCCGGTCCAACTGGAAGAACGTCGTCGACAACTTCCTCGAGTGCTATCACTGTCCGACCGCGCACAAGGATTTCTGCAGCCTGGTGGACATGGACACCTACAAGGTCACGACGCACGGGATCTATTCGAGCCACATGGCCGATGCGGGCCAGGCCATGAACAGCGCCTATTCCGTGGCCGGTGAGACCGTGCGCACCCATGCCGTCTGGTGGCTTTGGCCCAATACCTGCCTCATGCGCTACCCGGGCCGGGGAAACATGATCGTCATGCACATCATCCCCGTCGGATCCGACCGGACGGTGGAGACCTACGACTTCTATTTCGAGACCCCTGAGCCCGTGGCCGCCGAAGAGGAAGCCATCCGCTATATCGACGAGGTGCTCCAGGCCGAGGACATCGCGCTCGTCGAAAGCGTCCAGCGGGGCATGAACACGCCCGCCTTCGCGCAAGGCCGCATCGTCCACGACCCCGACGGCTCCGGCAAATCGGAGCATGCGGTCCACCACTTCCACGGCCTCGTGCTCGACGCCTACGCCCAAGGCGCGGCTGCGTGAGGCGCGGTCACGCCAAGCAGATGCATTACGAGCCCCCGCCGGGGCGCCCCTGAACGCTTATCGCACAAGGTTTCAGGGAGAGAGACATGACCCGCCCCAACATCGTCGTCATCATGGCCGACCAGCTCGCGCCGCAGTTCACCGGTGCCTACGGCCACCCGCTGGTGAAGACCCCGCATATGGAGGCGCTGGCGGCGCGCGGCATGCGCTTCGACGCTGCCTACTGCAATGCCCCGCTCTGCGCGCCCTCGCGCTTCAGCTTCATGTCGGGTCAGCATGTCACGCGCATCGCGGCCTACGACAACGCCAGCGAATTCCCCGCCAGCATCCCGACCTTCGCGCATTATCTACGCCGCGCGGGCTACCGCACCTGCCTCTCGGGCAAGATGCATTTTGTCGGGCCGGACCAGCTTCACGGCTTCGAGGAACGGCTGACGACGGACATCTATCCCGCCGACCATGCCTGGACGCCCGATTGGGAGCTGCCGGACGAGCGCATCGACAGCTTCTATCACAACATGGACGCGGTCACGAATGCGGGGGAGGCGGCCACGACCTTCCAGATCGAGTACGACGAGGAGACCGCCTTCTTCGCCCGCCGCCGGATCTTCGAATACGCGATGGAAAGGATCGCCCCCTTCTGCATGGTCGTGAGCTTCATCCATCCGCACGACCCCTATGTGGCGCGGCCGGAATGGTGGGGGCTCTACGACCATGACGCCATCGACATGCCTGCACATGCCAAGGCTACCGACCCGCATTCCGAACGGATCATGCGCGGGATCGAGGCGGATCTGGCGGCACCGACGGAGGCACAGGTGCGAAACGCGCGCCACGCCTATTTCGCCAACACCTCCTATTTCGACGCGAAGATCGGTGCGGTCGTGCAGGCGCTGGAGGAATCCGATCAGCTCGACAACACCGTCATCATCGTGACTGCCGACCATGGGGACATGCTGGGTGAGCGCGGCCTCTGGTACAAGATGACGTTCTTCGAGCATTCCGCTCGTGTGCCGCTCATCATGGCGGGCCCCGGCGTCGCGCAGGGCGCTGCTGCCAGCCCCTGCTCGCTGGTCGACCTCCTGCCGACCTTCCTCGAGATCGGCGGCGCGGACATTGCCGATATCGGCATGCCCGTAGACGGCCGCTCCCTCTGGCCCGTGGCGGCAGGCGGTGGGGAGGATGAGGGGGAGGCAATCGGCGAGTACTGCGCCGAATGCGCGTCCCATCCCGTCTTCATGATCCGCCGCGGGTGCTACAAATACGTCCACTGCGATGTCGACCCGCCGCAGCTCTTCGACCTCGCCGCCGACCCCGCCGAGCTAACGAATCTCGCCGACGATCCCGCGCATGCCGAAACGGCCGCCGCCTTCGCCGCCGAGGTCACACGCCGGTGGGACAGCGAGGCGATCCGGCAGAACGTCATCGCCACGCAGAAGCAGCGCCGCGCCGTCCATGCCGCCATGGAGGCCGGCGCCCTCACCTCCTGGGACTATCAGCCGAGGCGCGACGCCGCGAACGAGTTCGTGCGCAACCACGTCTCCTGGGATCATGTCCTCAACCGCATGCAGTACCCGGCCCCCGCAAGCGCGAAGCCCGAAGGCACGACATGAGCATGTTCCACGACGGCAACCGGGCGTTGCAGGATCGGTACAAGGGCCGCGCGGTCGCCGACAAGATCGTCGAGCTCGTCGAAACCTCGACCTTCACGGACGAGTTTCGCGCCTTCGTCGAGGCCCAGCCCTTCTTCTTTCTCGCCACCGCCACGCCGGACGTGACCGACTGCTCGTTCAAGGGCGGCCCCCCGGGCTTCGTCCGCGTGACCGGTCCCAGCACGCTGATCTTCCCGGACTATGACGGGAACCGGATGTACAAGTCCCTCGGCAACATCGCGGTGAACCCCAATGTGGGCCTGCTCTTCATCCGCTTCGGGGTGGAGGAGGGGGAGGGCGCCCTCTTCCTGCGCGTGCGCATCAACGGCAGGGCCACGATCCATGACGAGCACGAGGCGTTGGCGAGCTATCCCGGCGCCCAGCGGATCGTGGAGGTCGCGGTCGAGCACATCTACCCGAACTGTCCCCGCTACGTGCCCGAGATGACGATGGTCGCCCCGTCGCGTCATATTCCCGAGGCGGGGCGCCCGCAGCCCGTACCGGCCTGGAAGGAAATTCCGCCGATCGAGGAGATCCTCTGACATGGCGGGCGAAGGGCGCATCGCCGGCAAGACCGCCTTCGTCACGGGCGGGACGGGCGGCATCGGCCGCGCCGTCTGTACGCGCTTCGCGGCGGAGGGTGCCCGGGTTGTCGCGGGCGATCTCGGCGACTGGCCCGAAGCGCCGGCCGGGGTCGCCGTCTGGCACCACGATGTGACCGACGAAGGTGTCGTCGCAGCCAATTTCGAGCGGCTGGCCGTGGAATGGGACAGGCTCGACATCCTGGTCAACGCCGCGGGCATCGAGATCGAGAAGACCATCGAGCACACGAGCCTCGACGAATGGAACCGCAGCTTCGCGGTGAATGCGACCGGCACGTTCCTGACCTCGAAGCATGCCCTACCGCTCCTGCGATGGTCCTCGGGCGCCAGCATCGTGAATTTCGGCAGCTATGACGGCTTCATCGCCGATCCGGGTCTTGCCGCCTATTGCGCCACCAAAGGCGCCGTGCACGCCCTCACCCGCGCGATGGCCTGCGATCACGGGCCGGAGGGCATAAGGGTCAACGCCGTCTGCCCCGGCTATGTCGACACGCCGATGCTGCAAAGCTTCTTCACCGGCGAGGGCTCGGGCGGGGCCGGGCGCGGCCTCGAGGCTCTTCAGCAGACGGTGCGTGACGTCCACCCGATCCGCCGCTACGGCACACCGGAAGACGTTGCCAACCTCGTGCTGTGGCTGGCCTCGGACGAAGCGCGCTACGCCTCCGGGCAGCTCTGGATCATCGACGGCGGCCTCTCGGCCCAGGTCCAGCAGATGCGCCTGTGATGACGCGCCTAGGCCCTCAACGCCCTGCACTGAAAGCAGTTGTTTGCGGCGGAGCGAATATCGACGAAGGCGACGCCCGGCTCGTCCAGCAACGCGCCAATCCGGTCGGCAAGAGATGTCGTTTCGCACACCGAACCGGTACCGTAGATGATCCGTTCATCCGCATCGTAGCCACGCACCAGATACCTCGGCGAATCCAGCATCTCGGGTATGGCAGCGCTCGGGTCGTCCGGGGAGCAGGCGCTGGCACAGATGTAGAGCGGGCCGCGCTCTGCATAGGGCTGAAGGGTGGAGAAGGGCGCGTAAGCGACGAGAAGGCAGTCTGCTCCCTCCTCGATATTGCGCAGACAGTGCCGGCAGCCGACCGTTCCGTCGGAGACCTGCCGCTCGGGAGGCAGGCCGTTCGCGTCGCGACAGCCCGCCTGGAAGGCACGGACCTCATTCGTCGGCAAGGGAATGAATTTGAACCGCATCTGCATCGCCTCATTGGTGCAGCCGCGGTTTCGCGCGAGAACCCAGAAAAGGCGACCCGGATCCTGCGATCCATGAACGGGAGGGACACATGGCGAAACCGGTGATCATCACCTGCGCCGTAACGGGCGGCATTCACACACCCACCATGTCCCCCTACCTGCCGGTGACGCCCGACGAGATCGCGCAGGCGAGCATTGAGGCGGCGGAGGCGGGCGCCTCGGTCATCCACCTCCACGCCCGGCACACAGAGCCCGAGCTACGGGGCAAGCCCGATCACCGTCCCGAGACGTTCATGCAGTTCCTGCCGCGCATCAAGCAGGCGACGAATGCCGTTGTGAACGTAACGACAGGCGCGGGTCTCGGCATGACCATGGACCAGCGACTGGCCGCCGCGACGGCTTCGAGCCCCGAGATGGCCTCGCTCAACATGGGTTCGATGAATTTCGGGATCTTCCCGCTCTTGGAGAAGCATGCCGAGTGGCAGCATGACTGGGAGCCTGAATTCCTCGGCATGACGCGGGACTTCATCTTCCCGAACACGTTCGCCACCATCGAATACGCGCTCAAGAACCTTGGCGAGGCGCATGGCACGAAGTTCGAGTTCGAGTGCTACGACCTTGGCCACCTCTACAACCTCGCCTGGTTCGTCGACAAAGGGCTCGTGAAGCCGCCCTTCTTTATCCAGATGATCTTCGGAATCCTGGGCGGCATGGGACCCGATATGGACAACCTCATGCACTGCCACCGCACGGCCCAGCGCCTTTTCGGCGACGCCTACGAATGGTCCGTGCTGGCTGCAGGGCGCCACCAGATGGCTTTCGCCACACAGGCGGCGATGCTGGGCGGCAGCGTCCGCGTCGGGCTGGAGGACAGCCTCTATATCGGCAAGGGCGAGCTTGCGACGTCGAACGCCCAGCAGGTTTCCCGCATTCGCTCGATCCTGGAGAACCTCGGCCACAGCATCGCGACGCCCGATGAGGCGCGCAGCCGCCTCGGCCTCAAGGGCGGCGACGCGGTCGGCTTTTGATGAGGGCGCTCGAGGATATGGTCGCGGTTGTCACCGGCGGGGGCCGCGGGATCGGCCGCGCCTGCGCCGAGGCTCTGGCCGGCGCGGGCGCGCGCGTGATGGCGACGGGCCGCGGGCCGCGGCCGGGCGATCTGCCGGAAGCGATCCTCTGGCATCGGGGCGATGTGGCAGATCCCGATGCCGTCGAAGCGCTCCGGGCCGGGACGGAGCGAGCTCTCGGCCCCGCCACCGTCCTCGTCAACAATGCCGGTATCCAAGTCGAGAAGACCGTTATCGACAGCAGCGACGCTGACTGGGACGCGGTCATCGGCATCAACTGCCGAGGCGTCTTCAACACCTGCCGTGCCTTCCTGCCCGACATGGCCGAGACGGGCGGCGCCATCGTCAATATCGGCTCGACCAGCGGCAACCAGGCGGATCCTGCAATGGCGCTCTACAACGCCTCCAAGGCGTTCGTGCATGGCCTCACGCGATCCATCGCAGTCGATCACGGCCCTGCCGTGCGCTGCAATGCGGTCAGTCCGGGCTGGATCATGACCGGCATGGCGGATGCCGCCTTCGCCCTAGCGCGCGACCCAGCCGCGGCGGAGGCCGACGCCCGCATGCGTCACCCCGCCCGGCGCTTCGGCCAGCCGGAGGATGTTGCGCGAGGCGTCGTCTGGCTAGCCTCGCCCGAGGCGGCGTTCGTGACCGGTCAATGCCTCACCATCGATGGCGGGCTGACTGCCGCCTCCCCCCTCCAACCGGGACTGTTCTGATGAGCGATATCGCAATCCTCGGCGCCGGCGTCATCGGTGCGAGCTGGGCCGCCCTCTTTCTGGCTGCCGGACACCGCGTTCGGGTGCATGATCCGGCCCCCGACGCGGCCGATGCCGTGCGCGCCTATGTCGAGGGCGCCTGGCCCGCCCTGGCCCGGCTCGGCCTTGCGGAACGCGGCGCGCCCGACGCGGTGAGCTTCCATGCCGAGCCAGCCGACGCCGTAGAGGGGTGCAACTTCGTGCAGGAGAGCGTGCCCGAGCGGATCGAGATCAAGCACGCGCTCTATGCCCGCATCGAGGATGCCCTGCCGGCCGGGGCCGTGGTGGCTTCCTCCGCCTCCGGGCTCACGCTCACCGAGATGCAGGGCGGGTGGCGGAAGCCGCGGCGCCTCGTGCTCGGTCATCCGTTCAACCCGCCCCACCTCGTGCCGCTGGTCGAGGTGATGGGGAACGCGCGGACGGATGCGGATGCCGTCACCACCGCGGAGGCGATCTACCGCGACGCTGGCAAGGTCACCATCCGCGTGGAAAAGGAAGTGCCCGGCCACGTGGCCAACCGGCTCCAGGCGGCGCTCTGGCGCGAGGCGATCCACCTCGTGCTCGAGGGTGTGGTCAGTGTCCGCGATGTCGACACCGCAATCTGGGCGGGGCCCGGACAACGTTGGGCCGCGATGGGGCCCAACACGCTCTTCCACCTCGCAGCAGGCGATGGCGGGCTCGAGGAATACTGTCGCCGCTATGGCCCGAGCTTCAATCGCTGGTGGGACGATCTCGGAACACCGCGGCTCACGCCCGAAACCGCCGCGCGCCTTGCCGAAGGGGTGGCCGAGGCGACCGGCGGCGCGGATCAGGCGACGCTGGCCGCGCGTCGCGATGCGCTGATGATCGCCATGCTCGAAGCCACCCGGGACAAGCGCTGACCCTTCGCCGGATCACCTCGTCTCAAGCGGCCGGCGCGCGGCGAGAACAGGTGTGGTCCGTCTTCAGTCCTCGAAGAGCCCGAGCCAGCCGAGGCCCTCATCGGTGCCGGCGCGGGGGCGGTACTCGGCGCCGAAATAGCCGGTGTACCCTCGTGCAGCGAGTGCTGGCAGCAGGCGGTCATAGGCGATCTCGCCCTCGTCTGGCTCCGCCCGGCTCGGGACTGCCGCGAACTGGATGTGACCGATCAGTGGGCCCACCTCCTCGTAGAGCTTCGTGAGATCCCCCTCCATGATCTGGAGGTGATAGCAGTCGAACATGATGCGGATCTCGTCGCGTCCGATCTCCTGGATGAGCGCCGCCGCCTGGCGCGCCCCGGTGAGGAAGTAGCCGGGCGCATCGCGCCTGTTCAGGGGCTCTAGGAGCACGCCCATTCCTGCCGCGGCCGCCTTGTCGGCCGCGTAGGCGAGGTTCGCGCGAAAGGTTTCCTCGGCCTCCGGGCCGCTGGCGAAGCCGGCCATGACATGCACCGCGCGTGCGCCGATACGGGCGCCGTAGTCAAAGGCTTCTTCGATGGCGGCGCGGGCCTCATTCTCCCGGCCGGGCAGGGCGGAGAGGCCGTTGTCGCCCGCTGCCGTGTCGCCCCGGCGCGTGTTGAGGCCGAGCACCGGCATCGCGACCTCCCCGAGGACGGCCGCAACCTCTGCCGCCGGAAGGTCGTATGGCCAATGGAGCTCCACAGCCTCGAAGCCGGCCGTGTGCGCCGCGCGTATGGCCGAAAGGAGGGGCCGGTCCGACCAGAGAAAGCCAAGGTTTGCCGAAAGACGAACCGTCCGCGCCATGCCGCTCTCCTCCTCGGCGAATGCGTTGCTCGCCGGGGTTCGAGCATCGGCGAGCGGCAACTGCTTGTCGAGCCTGACGGTGGCAGGACGGGTTGAGAGCGATCCGATGACCGTGGCGTCGGTCAGTCACCAGCCATCGCTACCGCCGCAGCCTGCAACCGGCCACTAGTCGGCCAGCCGGTCGCCACTGGCCCACCAACACCGGCATCGGGGCGAGCATGGCACGCAACTTCGGGCTCGACCGGTCGTACCTCGAAGGAAGGTTACGGGGCAGATGCGGCGGTGCAGCCTGCGATGGCTCCTCTCTTCCATCGATTGCCCGTCCGTGTCCGGCCCGCTAGGCTCGCGTCATGGTCGAGAGCATTGAGATGGGCCCCGCGCTTGGCAGCATGGTGACGCTCCGCTCCGGCGTGGAGATGCCGGTGCCGGGCTTCGGCACCTGGCGTCTCGGGGAGGATCCGCTCAGCGCCGGGCGCGAGGAGGCGGCGCTCCGCCGCGCCATAGAGCGGGGCTTCCGGCATTTCGACACGGCGGAGATGTATGCGGATGGTGGCAGCGAGGAGCTGCTCGGCCGTGTCCTCGCCGGCACCGACCGGAGCGCGCTCTTCCTCTGCTCCAAGTTCTACCCACACCATGCCCGTGCAGATCAGGTCGTCGCCGCCTGCGAGCGCTCCCTCGCGCGGCTCGGCACCGACTATCTCGACCTCTACCTCCTGCACTGGCCCGGCTCGACCCCCTTCGAGGAGACGCTGGAGGGGGCGCGCCGTCTGGTTGATACCGGCAAGATCCGTGCCTTCGGGCTGAGTAATTTCGACGTGGGCGAGATGGAGACGCTGATCGACCACGGGCTCGACGAACTCGTCGACGTCAATCAGGTGCTCTACAATCCCTCGCGACGCGGCATCGAGTTCAACCTTCTGCCGCTGTTGCAACGCCGTCGTATCGCCTGTGTTGCCTATACGCCGATCGAGCCGCGGCGGATGGCGGGCAATACTGCGTTCCGCCAGCTTGCCGATGCCGCCGGCCTCTCACCGCCCGCTCTCGCCTTCGCCTGGCATCTAACGCGCGGCGGCGCCTGTCCCATCCCAAAGGCCGCGCGCATAGAGCACGTAGACGCGCTGGCCGACGCGGCGGGGCGAAGGCTCACAGAGGCGGTCATGGCCGCCATCGATGAGGCCTTCCCTCCGCCCGACCGCCCGCAGCCGCTCGAGATCCTGTGATGGCGCCGGGGACGGATGGTGACGACGCTGACGGGGACGCCCCCATCCCCTACATGGCCCGCACGAAGGCATACTACGCGGCACTGGGCTATGGCCCGCCCTACGTATGGGCGCATCGCGAGACCGTGCCTTTCAGCGCGCTGTCCCGCCCCCTCGCCGATGCGACGATAGGCGTTGTCACCACTGCGGCGCCGTTCAAGCCGGGCGCGGGGGATCAGGGTCCCGGCGCACCCTATAACGCGGCGGCAAAGTTCTACGAGGTCTATTCCTTGCCGACCGACCGGATGCCGGACCTGCGCATCTCCCACGTGGCTATCGACCGGGACCACACGACCGCGGAGGATCTCGGCTCATACTTTCCCCTCAGCGCGCTGGAAGGTGCGGCGGCCGCTCGGCGGATCGGCCGTGTCGCACCGCGCTTCCATGGCCTGCCCACGAACCGCTCGCAGCGGGCAACGCTCGAACGGGACTGCCCGGCCCTTGTCGCTCGTTGTCGCGAGGACGGGATGGATGCCGCGATTCTGGTACCGAATTGCCCGGTCTGCCATCAGTCCTGCGCCCTTGCCGCGCGGGCGCTGGAAAGGGCGGGGATCGCCACCGTCGTGATGGGTGCGGCACGCGATATCGTCGAGCATGCGGGCGTGCCCCGCTTCCTCTTCAGCGATGTTCCCCTCGGCAACGCTGCCGGCCTGCCAGGCGATCCGGGCTCGCAGGACCGCACGCTGGGGTTGGCGCTCGATCTGCTGGAACGGGCCGAGAGCCCACGTAGCACGCTCGTCAATCCGCTCCGCTGGCCGGGGCCGGCGGACTGGAAGGACAGCTACAGCAACGCGGCCCGCCTTTCTGCCGAAGAGATCGCCGCCCGCCGCGCCGCCTTCGACGCAGGCAAGCGCGTTGCCGCCGGGCTCCGCGGTAAGAACTGACGCGACCGCTGCCGTCAGCGTCGCCTCTCAGACGATGCGCCACCGGGCACCTCCATCTAGTACGATGCGGAACATCGGTCTTCTGCGTTCCGGCAGCGCGCCGCGACCGCATGTCCTTCTGAATGAGGCGTGCATCCAGTGGGTGATCGTTGTGCTCACCGTCACAGGCGCGCCTGAGGTCATCTCGCCGAAGCGGATCGCCTGACCGCCGTACACACGGGGGCGGGCCACGCTATCGGGCTCCGAGACCCCGGCCCCGTGACGCCGACCGTATCGGACGACCGCATGGCCGTCGCGAACGCGCCGCCACATTCCGGATCTTCTGGCCGGCCCCAACCCATCTGGTTAAGCGCACCGTCGCGCAAGACGGCGCAACCTGGGTCGGAGCCCGCAGGAAAAGCCCCATCCGCATCGTGCTACGCGTGCCTCGCGGCCGTTTACGTTAAGGTGAGGTGTTTGAAACACGCGCTGCACGCGCCGGTCGTCGGGCCCATCTGGCGGCCATGAGCACGGACACCAATGCCCCCACCGCGTGTCCGTTCGCCGACGTCAATCGAAGGAGACCACCATCATGACCGCCACGACGGCCCCCTCCATGCCACCTCTCCCCGCCATCGGGCAGATCGCGATCAAGACGCTTGTCGCCGGTGCTGTCGGCCTCGTGTTCTGGGAGCTCTGGATCCGCTACGGCGCACCGGTCACGACGGGGAAGTTCCCGCTCGACGGCCCCATCGGCCTGGCGCAGGCCTCGCTCAACAAGCTTTTCGGTATCAGTGCCTACAATGGCGAAAATCTCTTCCTCGGGATTCTGAGCGGACGTGACATCGCCGAGATCGCGCATTTCTCCGCGGCCTTCGTGGGCTATCCGCTTGGCTTCCTGCTGATCGTCCGCCCGCTCGGTCGCCGCCTGCTGTCCGCCATGCCGGCACCCGTCTGGGGCCTTGCCTACGGCGCGGCGCTCTTCGTCTTCGCCGGCTACGTGATGGGCCATCTGGTGGCAGGCTTTCCGCCCTTCTTCGGGTGGTCCTCGCTCACCGTCTGGACCGGCCTGCCCCCTGGCTCCTTCATCGGCCACTTGCTCCTCGGCCTCGGCATCGCACTCGGCGCGCTGATGGCCGAGCGCATGTCGGCCGGCCTGCCCCGCCACGCCTGAACGCGCCCTTCGCGTCCGCGCAACTGCCCGAGCTGCGGCGGTTGCGCCGGCCCCCGCCGCCGTGTAATTCCCTCAAACAGGCACCCGTAGCTCAGCTGGATAGAGCGCTGCCCTCCGAAGGCGGATGTCAAGTCTGGCGATGGCGAAAGGTGCTGGAAGAAAGAAGTGACTAAACAACGGCTTGAGCGGATGTCGGGTTCGCTCTTCAAGAGGCCGAAAATCTCGCGTAAGCATGGCGTAAGCATCTCGCGAACGGTATGCACCCGTAGCTCAGCTGGATAGAGCGCCGCCCTCCGAAGGCGGATGTCAAGTCTGGCGATGGCGAAAGGTGCTGGAAGAAAGAAGTGACTAAACAACGGCTTGAGCGGATGTCGGGTTCGCTCTTCAAGAGGCCGAAAATCTCGCGTAAGCATGGCGTAAG
>JBCCDG010000049.1:0-26725 GCA_039030915.1 Pseudomonadota bacterium
AAGAGCCCACCGCGCCTTCGGCAACGATGGCGGCACGGCAAGCCCCACGGGGAGCAAGGTCGAGATGGGATGGCACGGCGCAAGTCGGGGCTCTCCGGCCCGCCATCCGGGTTGACCGCAGGAGGTCGCGGGCGACCGCGGCCCTCAGATGAATGGCCATCCAGGGGGTTTTCGAACCTCTGGACAGAACCCGGCTTACACGCCGCCTGCGCTCTTCCACATCTCTCCCATTTCCCTCCCATAGCGCTCAGAGTGGTCCAGCCGCCGCTTGGGTTCAGGGTTCCGTGCCCGAATTGCGCAGTTGCGCGGCGCTCAGCATTATGATTCGCCTATGGCTTGAAATACGAAAAGGATCAGAAAGAGAACATACTAAAAACATTTAGAATGCATTGCCCTTATTGGTTGTGCGCACAGTGCATTTGATCACGCTCTGTTCCAAATATCATATCCAGAAGGAGGTTTGGGGGCGTTTGGGAGCATTTTGGGTTGAGATGGTAGGCCCTTCGAGGTAGTCATAACCATGGCCGGAGCAATGGCGGCGAAGACAGCCAGCCCGGTTCGAGAGACCTCCGGTGCGGCGCGTCAGGCTGTTGAGGCAGAGCAGACCGGCCAACGAGCAGGCAGCAGGCCAGGCGGCAAACCGGCGGACGAGGGGCAAAGGGGCGGGCCATGGCGCCACGAGAGCGCCCAGCCCGCCCCGGCTCCGTTCGAGGTTTCGACGATCGCGTGGCGTGAGCGCCCAGGTGTTGAGGCAGGTGGCGCGCGGGCGGCGGGCGAAAGAGTGAAGGGTCGCTTGTCGGTGGTGTCGCCGCCCGCAGGCGCATCGCGCAGCGCAAGGCCCGGGACGGCAGGCGCGCGGCAGGGACTGGCGAGGGGCGGCACCCGAGATGCTGAAGCGCTTCGCAGGCACCCATAGACACAAGGTCGAGGACCGCGGCCGCGTCTCGCTGCCATCCGCCTTTCGCAAGGTGCTGGCAACGCTCGAGACCCGCGATCTCTACCTCATTCCCCAGATGAAGCGTCCTGACGCGCATGTCTGCATGACCGGCCCCGGCTTCGAGGCCTATTGCGAGCGCGTGGAGCAGACGCTGACGGGCCAGGAGGAGCGCGAGGCGTTCGACGAATTCGTGCAGGGGAGTGCCGTGCCGCTCGAGGCGGACGAGGCGGGGCGCATCGTGCTCTCGGCGCCGTTGCGTCAGGCGCTCGGCATTGGCAAGGATCTCGTCTTCGTCGGCCTCGGCAGCCATTTCGAGATCCGGGCGCCCGAGACGCATGACGAGCGGGCCGATGAGGCTAGCGAGCGGGCACGCGCGCTTATCGCCGGCGTGTCCATGAGCGGCCTGCACTGAGACGATGGCCGAGGCGCCTCACATCCCCGTTCTGCTCGAGCCGGTGCTGGCGGCGCTCGCGCCGCTCGACCGCGCCATCGTGATCGACGCCACCTTTGGCGCGGGTGGGTATACGCGGGCAATTCTGTCGGCAGGCGCCGCCCGCGTGATCGGGATCGACCGAGACCCGCGGGCAATTGCGCTCGGCCGTGCGCTGGCGGCGGAGGAGCCGCGGCTCCACATCGTCGAGGCCGATTTCGACACACTCGACGAGGTCGCGGCGGCCGAGAGCGCGCTGCCCGATGCGGTCGTGCTCGATATCGGCGTCTCCTCGATGCAGCTCGACGAAGCTGGGCGCGGGTTCTCCTTCATGCGCGATGGGCCGCTCGACATGCGCATGGCGCAGGAGGGGCCGAGTGCTGCCGACATCGTCAACACCGCCGAGCCGGAGGAGCTCGCCGATATCCTGCACCATTTCGGCGAGGAGCGGGCGGCGCGGCGCATCGCGCGGGCCGTCGTCGCGGCGCGCAACGCCGATGAGATCACAGGCACATTGGCGCTGGCGGAGATCGTGGCCGGCTGCCTGCCACCGCAGCGCAAGGGCCAGGTGCACCCGGCGACGCGCAGCTTTCAGGGCCTGCGCATCGCGGTGAACGACGAGCTTGGCCAGCTGATGCGGGCGCTTGCGGCTGCGGAGCGTGTGCTGCCGGCAGGCGGGCGGCTCGCGGTCGTCACGTTCCACTCGCTCGAAGACCGAATCGTGAAGCGCTTCTTCCAGCTTGGTGCCGGTCGGGGCGGACAGGGTTCGCGCCACATGCCGGAGGCCGCGCCCGATCCCGCGCCGCGATGGGAGCGGCCGGCAAAGGCCGTCGAGGCTGGCGAGGCGGAATGCGCGGCCAATCCGCGCGCGCGCTCCGCCCGTCTCCGTGCCGCGCGCCGGACGGCAGCAGCGGCAGTGGCGCCCGATCCGGAGGCGCTCGGCCTGCCGTCGGCGCCCGTGGCCGCCGATTTCGCCCGGCGTGCGGCGCGTCGAGCGGCAGGCGGACGGGCAGGGGCAGGAGGGGCGGCATGAGCAGGCTCGGCTTCGCACTCTCGGTCCTTGTCATCCTCTGCGTCGCGGCGTGGGCCTACAATGTGAACTACCGCACAGGCGAGGCGCTGGCCCGCGTAGAGGCGTTGAGGGGCGAGATTGCCCGGACGCGGGAGGATGTGCAGGTGCTTCGCGTCGAATGGGCGTGGCTCAATGCGCCGGACAGGCTGGCGCGCCTCGTGACCGAGCATGGCGAGGTCCTGGCACTGGGGCCGATGGCGCCGGAGCGCTTCGGCGATGCGGCGCAGGTGCCCTTCCCACCGCCGGAGGACCACGATCCGCTGGAATCCGCGCTGCTCGCGGCCCTTTCCGGCGCCGAGCAGTCGATCCTTGCCCAGTCGCCGCTCGAAGATGGTGGCGCGGCGCCCCCTGCGGAGCCCGACCCGCGCCTCCTGCCGCTGCTCGACGCCGCTCCGACCCGCCGGCTGGTTCCCGTCCTGGCGCGCCCCGGCGCGGAGCCGGGGGTGCCGGCCGACGGCCCATGGCAGGCTTTGGCGCCGGGCGCCGGACCCGACGCATCGCTCGGCGCCACGGCCGCCGTGACGCCGGAGTTCTTGCCGGCACCCACCGGAACGATCGCTGCCATCGGTCCAGTCCACGAGGCGGCGAGCCGCCAGGATCCCACCGCGACCGCGTCGCAGGACGCTTCGGATCCGGCCGCGAGCCTCGCCGCAGCCATAGATGCCGCCGTGGCGAGCGTCGTCGGCGAAGCGACGGCGGGCGCGGCGGCGGCGGAGGCCGGCGGCGCGATCCTGGGCGCGCCCACCCCGGCACCGGGCCCCGCCATGACGCGCGGCCTTGCGCGGGTGGTTGAGGCCGGGGGCGGCGCGGTGTTGCCCGCCGAGCCGAGCACCCGCGGCAGCGATCCGAGCGCGGCGTTCCTGCGCCAGATGGCCGTTGCGGCCGGCCGACGCGCTGCCGAACAGGATGGCGAGAGGCCGGAAGGGGAGGCGGTGGAGTGACCGATTTCGCCGCCCCCATTCACCGCCGTCTGCGTCCCCGCGCGCCGGAGCCGCCCCGCGCCCATGCGCGTGAGCGGGACAACTGGCGGCTGATCCTGGTGATCTTCGCCTTCATTCTATTCTATGCTGTGCTGGGCGGGCGGATGGCGCTGATGGCGCTGTCGGAGCCCGCGGAGCCGACGCTGGGTGCCACGGCGCAGGCCGAGCCGGTACGCGGCGCGATCACGGATCGCGCGGGCCGGCTTCTCGCCGCCAACCTGCCGGCCTATTCCCTCTATGCCCATCCGGCGGACATGCATGACGCGGAGGGCAGTGCCCACGCGCTCGCCGAGATCTTCCCGGACATGGCGGAGGAGGAGCTGCTGGCGCTGCTCACCGACCGCCGGAGCTTTGTCTGGGTCCGCCGTCCGGTCACCCCGCGCCAGAAGGATCGTGTCCTCGATATCGGTGAGCCGGGGCTCCTCTTCGGCCATCGCGACCTGCGGTTCTATCCGGCGGGCCGCACGGCCGCGCATATCGTCGGCGGCGTGAAGGCGGGGCGCGAGGCGGTCCAGCATGCGGAGCTGGTGGGCGCAGGCGGGGCGGAGCGGCATTTCGATGCGCGGCTGCGCGATCCCGCACGCTCGGGCGAGCCTCTGGCGCTCAGCCTCGATCTTTCCGCGCAGGCCGCACTTTCGGACGTGCTGGCGGCGGAGAAGACGCGGCTCGGCGCCAAGGGTGCCGCAGGCGTGTTGATGAAGGCCAAGACCGGCGAGGTCGTCGCCATGGTCTCCTTGCCGGATTTCGACCCCAATGAGCGGCCGAAGAAGAAGGATCGTGCGGGCGGGCGCTCCCCCCGCTTCAACCGCGCGGTGCAGGGCGTCTACGAGCTGGGCTCTGTCTTCAAGCCGATCACGGCGGCGATGGCGCTCGATGCGGGCGTGGCCAATCCGGACAGCCTGATCGCCACGGGCGAGCCCATCGTCTGGCGGCGCAATCGGGTGCGGGACATGCACCGGATGCCCGCACAGATGACCGTGACGGATATTATCCGGCGCTCATCGAATGTCGGCTCCGCCCGGCTCGCACTGATGGTGACAACGCCGCGCTTCAAGGCGTATCTCGATGCTCTCGGCATGTTTGAGGCGAGCCCGCTCGAGATCGCGGAGGCGCGCGGGTCGCGCCCGCTCCTGCCGCCGAAATGGACGGAGCTGAGCACCATGAACATCGCCTTCGGCCACGGCCTCGCCGTCTCGCCGATGCACCTTGCCGCCGCCTATGCGACCCTGGCCAATGGCGGGCGGCGCGTGGTGCCGACGCTGCGCCAGGGCTATGTGCCGGAGGGGGCGGGCGAGCAGGTCTTCTCGCCCCGTGCAGCCCGGCAGGTGCTGGCGATGCTGCGCGCCGTGGTCAGCGACGGGACGGGACGGCGCGCGGAGGTGAAGGGCTATGAGATCGGCGGGAAGACCGGTACGGCCGACAAGCCGCGGGAGGACGGGCGGGGTTATGCGCGGGACCGGGTGCTCGCAACCTTCGCTGCGGTCTTTCCGGTCTCCGATCCGGAATATGTGCTGATCGTGAGCATGGACGAGCCAACGGACAGGTCGGGCCGCTACCCCTCGCGCCAGGCGAGCCGGACGGCGGCGCCGGCGGTGCGGGAGGCGGTGCGGCGCATCGCACCCATCCTCGGGTTGCGCCCGCGGCCCGACCTCGTGCCCATCGGGCTCGATGCTCCGGAACAGACGACGCCGCCGGGCCTGCCCGTGGCCGCCCTGTCCAGCAGACAGCGGGGCGACGGCACCTCCGTCGTTGTCGGCGAGGCGGCTGCCTCGTCGACAACGACGGAGGCGGGCGATGCTGCGGCACCGCCCATGCCGCCGCGCCGGCCTGGCGGCCGGCCATGACCGCGTCACCCGCTGCGGCATCGCGGCCACCGGCGAGCTTCGCCTCGCTCGGCCTGACGCCCGGGGCGGAGTTCGGGCTGGAGGGGCCTGCGCCCGCGCCCGAGGCGCTGGTGGCCGGTCTTGCGGTGGACAGCCGGGAGGTGAAGCCCGGCTTCGTCTTCTTCGCGATCCCGGGCACAGTGCTCGATGGCGCGGATTTCATTCCCTATGCGCTGCGCATGGACGCCGCCGCCGTGGTCGCGACACCCGAGGGGGCCGCGCGCATGACGCCCGAGGGCGGCTGGGCCGTGCCGGTCCTGACCACACCGCAGCCCCGCCGCGCGCTCGCGCTCGCCGCAGCGGCGTTCTACGGCGCCCAGCCCCAGACGATGGCGGCGGTGACGGGTACGAATGGCAAGACCTCGACCGCCCACTTTCTGCGCCAGATCTGGCGTGCCGCCGGGCTCGCCGCCGCAAGCCTCGGCACGACCGGCATCGAGGGCGGGACCGATACCGCACCCGCCGCCTTCGACGCATCGCTCGGCCATACAACGCCCGAGCCCATAACGCTCCATCGCGCGCTCGCACGGCTGGCTGCCGCGGGCTGCACCCATGCCGTGATGGAGGCGTCGTCGCATGGGCTCGCGCAGCACCGGACGGACGGCGTGCGCCTGGCCGCGGCGGCGCTCACGCATATCACGCGCGATCATCTCGACTATCACGCCGACCACGAGGCCTATGTAGCCGCGAAGCTCCGGCTCTTCGGGGAGGTGCTGCCCGAGCGAGGCGTCGCCGTCATCAATCTCGACGATCCCGTAGCGTCCCGTGTCACGGCATTGGCGAGGCGGCGTCAGCAGCGGGTGATCACGACGGGCCGGGCGGCGGGGGCCGATCTGAGGCTTCTCGATCAAACCTTCCGCACCGGGGGGCAGGACCTCGTGGTGGCGCATGACGGGCGGGAGCACGCGCTCTCCCTCGCCCTCGTTGGTACCTATCAGGCGGAGAACGTGCTGACCGCGGCGGCGCTCGCGCTCGGGACCGGCCTTGCGGCCGAGACGGTCTTCGCGGCGTTGCCGGGGCTGCGCACCGTGCGCGGGCGAATGGAACTGGCCGGGCACCGGGCGAACGGGGCTGCGGTCTATGTGGACTATGCGCACACGCCCGGAGCGCTCGTCTCCGCGCTCGCTTCGCTGCGGCCGCATGCGACGGGCAACCTCGTCTGCGTCTTCGGTGCGGGCGGCGATCGGGACCGGGGCAAGCGGCCTCTGATGGGCCAGGCCGTTGCCGAAGGCGCCGATATCGGCATCGTGACGGACGACAACCCCCGCAGCGAGGATCCTGCGGCGATCCGCATGGCGGTTCTCGACGGCGCGCGCGCTGTCGAGAACGGCCGTGCCGCGTCGCTCAGCAATATCGGCGGGCGTGCGGAGGCCATCCTCGCCGGGGTCGATGCGCTGGCCGGGCCGGGCGATGTCCTGCTGATCGCCGGAAAGGGGCACGAGCAGGGACAGGAGCTGGCGGGCGGGACGCTGCCCTTCGACGACGTGGAGCAGGCGCGGGCCGCCATCGCCGTCCTCGATGCGGAGGAGGCGTCGTGAGCCTGCTCTGGACCGCCAGTGATGCCGCAGAGGCGACCGGCGGCCGGGTGACCGGAGACTGGGCCGCGAGCGGGATCAGCATCGACAGCCGGACGCTGGTGGCTGGCGATCTCTTCGTCGCGCTCGTCGATGTGCGGGACGGGCACGATTTCGCGGCTGCTGCGCTGGAGGCCGGCGCTTGCGCCGTCATGATCCACCGTCGTCCCGACGGCCTGCCGTCCGGGGCGCCCTGCATCGAGGTCGGCGACACGCTCGAGGCGCTTCGCCGGCTGGGCGCCGCCGGCCGGGCGCGGAGCGGTGCCAAGGTGCTGGCCGTCACCGGCTCCTCCGGCAAGACGACCACCAAGGACATGGCCGCCGCGATGCTGGCGAGCCTGCCCGGCGCCAAGGTGCATGCGGCCGAACTCAGCCTCAACAACCATTGGGGCGTGCCGCTGACGCTGGCGCGCATGCCGCAGGACGCCACGCATGCGGTGCTCGAGATCGGCATGAACCATGCGGGCGAGATCGGCCCGCTCTCCCGCCTCGCGCGGCCGCACGCGGCGCTGGTGACGATGATCGGCGAGGCGCATATCGGCAATCTCGGCAGCATAGAGAACATCGCGAAGGCGAAGGCGGAGATCTTCGAGGGGCTGGTCGAAGGCGGCACCGCAGTACTGCCGGCGGACAGCGAGCAGCTTCGGGTGCTCGAAGCGCGTGCGGGGGCGGATGTCGTACGTTTCGGACGGTCGGAAGGCGCGGATTTCCGGCTTGTCGAGGCGCGTATGGGCGGCGGGACGACCGTGGTCTCTGCACGCCTGAGGGGCGCGCCCTGGTCCTTCCGCATCGGTGCACCGGGGCTGCATCTTGCGTCCAACGCCCTTGGTGCGCTTGCCGCGCTCGATGCGATCGGAGCGAATCCCGCTCGTGCGGCGCTGGCGCTCGCGGCCTGGTCGCCCGGTGCGGGGCGCGGGGAGAGATGGCGGATCGCGCTGGGGCCCGGCGGGCTCGACGGCGAGATCGTGCTCCTCGACGAAAGCTACAATGCCAACCCGGCCTCGGTGCGCGCGGCGCTTGCCGTGCTGGGAAGCGAGACGGTCGTCGACGGGATCGGCCGGGTCGCCCGAGGGCGGCGCGTGGCCTTTCTCGGAGACATGCTCGAGCTCGGGCCGGACGAGGCGGCGCACCATGCGGGTCTCGCCGAGACGCCGGAGATGGCAGGTGTGGACCTCGTCCATTGCTGCGGGCCGGCCATGCGTGCGCTCTGGGAGGCGCTGCCGCGCGGGCGGCGCGGGCACTGGGCCGAGAGCTCGGCGGCGCTCGCCGCGCGCGCCCGTGCCACGCTTGACGCCGGCGACGTCGCCATGGTCAAGGGCTCCAAGGGCGCGCGCATGGGCCCCGTCGTCGACGCGATCAAGGCCCTCGGGGCGCCCGCGAAGGCGGGCGGGGCATCGGCAGCCGACGTGCCCGGGACGCCATCCACGGGGGATGCCTGACCATGCTATACGAGCTGAGCGCCTTCAGCGACGGCGGCGATTTCTTCAATCTCTTCCGCTACATAACCTTCCGCGCGGGGGGAGCGTTCATCACGGCGCTCTTCTTCGGCTTCTTTTTTGGCCGGCGCATCATCAGGCTGCTCCGCCAGTTCCAGAAGAAGGGGCAACCGATCCGGGACGACGGGCCCCAGGCCCATGCGGCGAAGGCCGGCACGCCCACCATGGGGGGTGTGCTGATCCTCGGTGCGCTCCTCATCAGCACGCTTCTCTGGGCCCGGCTCGACAACGGCTTCGTCTGGATGATCCTGATGGTCACGGCGGGCTTCGGGCTGATCGGCTTCGTCGACGACTATGCCAAGGTCTCGAGGTACACGGTGAAGGGCGTGAGCGGGCGGGTGCGGCTGGCGGCGGGCTTCGCAATCTCGGCCGCAGCCGCGGTCTGGTCGGCGCAGCTGCAGCCGCCTGAGCTGTCGAACCAGCTCGCCGTGCCGTTCCTGAAGGACGTGCTGATCCCGCTCGGCATTCTCTTCGTGCCCTTCGCGATGCTGGTGATCGCGGGGGCGGCGAATGCAGTGAACCTCACCGACGGGCTCGACGGGCTGGCGATCATGCCGGTGATGATCGCGGCAGGCTCGCTCGGCATCATCGCCTACGTGGTGGGGCGCACCGATTTCACGGATTACCTGCAGCTCCATTACGTGCCGGGGACCGGCGAGACGCTGATCTTCTGCTCGGCGCTCATCGGCGGGGGGCTCGGCTTTCTCTGGTACAATGCCCCGCCGGCCACGGTCTTCATGGGCGATACGGGCAGCCTGGCGCTCGGCGGGGCGCTTGGGGCCATCGCGGTCGCGTCCAAGCACGAGATCGTGCTGGCGATCATCGGCGGGCTCTTCGTGATGGAAGCGGTGAGCGTCATCGTGCAGGTGGCGAGCTTCAAGCTGACGGGCAAGCGCGTCTTCCGCATGGCACCCATCCACCACCATTTCGAGCAGAAGGGCTGGGCGGAGCCGACCATCGTGATCCGGTTCTGGATCATCTCGATCATCCTGGCCCTCATCGGGCTCGCGACGCTGAAGCTCAGGTAGCGCCATGACCAGACCCGACCCAGCGCTTACGGCCGATCGCTTCGCAGCGCTTCTCGCCGAGCGGGGCGTGCCGGCGGTGCGGGCCGGGCTCATGCTCGATACCGGTGGGCTCGACCCCGCGGATCCGGCGGACGAGGCGGCGTTTCTCGACGGCAGGGAAGGGGCCTGCGCGACGGCCTGGGACGAGACGTTGATCCTCTACCAGCGCGAGGGCGAGGCGGCGGTGCATGTGCGCGGCGTTCCGGTCGATCGGCTGAGGCTCGAGGATGTACTGCGCCACTGGGCGCGGGTGACGGCCCCCGGCTTCGAGGTGGTGGCGCGTCCGGCGGAGGGCGTGGCGCTGTTGCTGGAGGCGCCTCATCCCGAGGGCGGCGCGATCCGGCTCCGCCTTTCCTATCAGGAGGACCCCGACGACCGGGGGGTCTGGGCCGCGCACGGGATCGTGCGGCGGCTGGAGCCGAGAACATGAGCGCGCCGTCTCGTGCGGGCGCGCCGTCGGACGCCCCGTGCCGCAGCTTCGCTGCGCCGCCGGCCCGCCCGCCGGCCCGCGCCCGCGGATGCGGCGCCGACCTCTGCCAGAGGCGGCAATGATTCCGGTACGCTCCTATCCCGGTGCGCGGATCGGCGTGCTCGGGCTTGGCCGCTCGGGCCTTGCGACCGCAAGAGCGCTTGCGGCAGGCGAGGCGGACGCCGTTTGCTGGGACGACCGGGAGAGTGCGCGGGAGGAAGCGGCCGCGGAAGGCTTCGCGCTCGCCGATCTTTCCCGGCCACGGGAGGCTGAGACGCTCGCCCGGCTCATCGTCTCGCCCGGGATCCCGCATCTCTACCCCGAGCCCCATGCCGCCGTTGCCGCCGCATGGGAGGCGGGGGTGCCCGTGGACAATGATGTGGGCCTCTTCTTTCAGGCGATCGGGACGACGGGGGCGGACGTTCGGGTGGTGGCGATTACCGGCTCGAACGGGAAGTCGACCACGACGGCGCTCCTCAGCCATATCCTCGCGGCGGCGGGAAAGCCGGTGCAGACGGGGGGGAATATCGGTCGCGCGGTGCTGGATCTCGATCCGCCGGCGGATGGCGAGACCATCGTGCTCGAGCTCTCGAGCTATCAGACGGATCTCGCGCGGGCGCTGGCGCCGGAGATTGCGGTTTTTCTCAATCTCAGCCCTGACCATCTCGACCGCCATGGCGGGCTCGGCGGGTATTTCGCGGCGAAGCGCCGGCTCTTCGAGGCGGGCGCGCCCGAGCGGATGGTAATCGGGATCGACGATGTGCATGGCCGGTTCCTGGCGAACACGGCGCTTGCGCAGGCCGAGCCGGGGCAGGGCAGCCCGCTGATCGAGGTCGCCACTACGCAGCGGCGGCGGGGCGAAGGCTGGTCGGTCTTCATGAACAAGCGGTTCCTGACCGAGTGGCGCCGCGGCGCCCAGGTCGCGGCCGTGGATATTGACGCGGCCCCTGCGCTTCGCGGGGCGCATAACCATCAGAACGCGTGCGCGGCCTGGGCGGCGGCACGGGCGCTGGGGCTAGGGCCCCGGGTGATCGAGCCGGCGCTCGCCTCCTTCCCCGGCCTTGCCCATCGGCTCGAGCGGTTGGGGCAGGTGGGCGGCGTCGTCTGCGTCAACGACTCGAAGGCGACGAACGCGGATGCGGCCGAGAAGGCGCTGCTGGCCTACGAGCGCATCCGCTGGATCGCGGGCGGGCAGGCCAAGGCGGGGGGCATCGCACCCCTGACACCGCTTATGGAGCGCGTGGCGAAGACGTATCTGGTCGGGGAGGCGGCGGCGCTCTTCGCCGAGCAGCTCGGTACGGCGCCCCATGCGATCTGCGGCACGCTGGAGGCCGCGGTCGGTGCCGCACTGGCGGAGGCGGCGCCTGGCGACGTGCTGCTCCTCAGCCCTGCCGCCGCGAGCTTCGACCAGTTCGCGAGCTTCGAGGCGCGGGGGGAGGCGTTCCGGAGGTTGCTCGCAGCGCGCGGGCTCGCGCCGATCGAGGGAGAGAGGGCGACATGACCGATATCGCGGGACGCGGCGGCCGGGTTTCCCTCGGCGAGCATACCGGCCTTGGCGCCATGCGCGGTGGCGGGGAGGCGGATGGCGGCACGTTGCAGGGCTTCCGGCTGAACGCCGCCTTTGTTGCCGACTGGTGGCATACGATCGACCGATGGCTTCTGGCCGTGGTCCTGGTGCTGGTGGCGACCGGCCTGGTACTGGGCCTTGCCGCCTCGCCGCCGCTTGCGGAGAAGAACGGGCTTTGGACCTACCACTACGTGGTTCGCCAGGCGATCTTCGTGATCATGGGCCTGTGCATCGTGGTGACGGTCTCGACCATGCCCGTAGTCTGGCTCCGGCGGGGCGGCGTGCTGGCCTTCATCGCCTGTCTCGCCGCGCTCTGCGCGCTGCCCTGGTTCGGCACGGATTTCGGCAAGGGGGCCACGCGCTGGTACTCGCTCGGGTTCATGAGCGTGCAGCCGGCGGAGTTTCTGAAGCCGGCCTTCGTGGTGGCGGCCGCCTGGGTGATGGCGGGCAGCTTCGAGAGGGGCGGGCCGCCCGGGCGGGTGATCACGGGGATCTTCGCGACGCTGATCGCAGGCGTCCTGGCGCTGCAGCCCGATTTCGGTCAGGCGATGCTCCTGCTGGCGGTCTGGGCCTCGATGCTCTTCGTCTCCGGGGCGCCGATGGTGCTGCTGGTGGGGTTGGCGGGAGCGGTGACCGTGGCCGGGCTGGTGGCCTACGCGAATTCCGAGCATGTGGCGCGGCGGATCGACGGGTACTTCCAGTCGGAGGTCGATCCCCATACGCAACTCGCCTATGCGGAGGCTGCGATCCGGGAGGGCGCGCTTCTGGGCGTGGGCCCTGCGCAGGGCTCGGTCAAATGGACGCTGCCGGATGCGCATACGGACTTCATCATCGCCGTGGCGGCGGAGGAGTTCGGGCTGGTGCTGACACTGGCGATCATCGGCTGCTTTCTCTTCATCACGCTGCGCGCATTGGGGCGCATCCTCGAGGAGCGCTGCATGTTCACGCGGCTGGCGGGCACGGGGCTGGCGGTAGCCTTCGGCCTCCAGGCCTTCGTGAACCTCGCGGTCGCCATCCGGCTTCTGCCCGCGAAGGGTATGACCCTGCCCTTCATCAGCTATGGCGGCTCCTCGATGATGGCGGCGGCCGTCGCAATGGGCGTGCTCTTGGCACTGACACGGACGCGGCCGCAGGATCCGGCCTCCATGCTGCGTGCTGAGATCGACGGCGCGCGCTGAGGGGGACGGGCGCGGCTGACGTGCGCCCCGTGCTGCGCCTTCGGCGCACCGCCGGCCCGCCCGCCAGCCACGCGCCCTGGAACGCGCCTGTGCCCGCGTCTTTCGCATGGCGCATGCCGCTGATAGGCGAGCGGGCGGGCCGCAGGAGGGTGTCATGACCGCGCCGCTACTCGTCATCGCCGCCGGAGGAACTGGTGGTCATATGTTCCCGGCCCAGGCGCTGGCGGACGAGATGCTGGATCGGGGCTGGCGCGTGGCGCTCGCCTCGGACGCGCGGGGGGTGCGCTATGCCGGCGGCTTCGCCGACGCGGTCGAGCGGCTGGAGTTCGCCGCGGCGAGCCCGGCGCGCGGCGGGCTCATGGCCCGGCTCCGGGCGCCCTTCGTCATCTATCGCGGGATCAAGGCGGCGCGGGCGCGCTTCGGCGCCGATCGGCCGGCTGTCGTCGCGGGCTTCGGGGGGTATCCCGCATTGCCGGCGCTGGCAGCCGCCTGGACCATGGGGGTGCCACGGCTCATCCACGAGCAGAACGGGGTGCTGGGCCGCGTCAACAGGCTCTTTGCCCGGCATGTCGCGCGGGTGTGCTGCGGCACCTGGCCGGTAAGGAACCCGCCTCGGGGCGCGCGGCTCGAGCCCGTGGGCAACCCCGTGCGCCGGGCGGCCGTGGCGGCACGCGAGATGCCCTATCCAGAGATCGGGGGCACGCTGTCTCTCCTCGTTTTCGGCGGCAGCCAGGGGGCCAGCGTCTTCGCACGTCTCGTGCCGCAGGCGGTGGCGATGTTGCCGGAGGGGCTGCGCGCGCGCCTTCGCGTGACCCAGCAGGTGCGCGAGGGCGAGGAAGGGGCTGTCGGCGACACCTATCGCGCGGCGGGTGTCGCCGCAACGCTCGCGCCCTTCTTCGATGACATGCCGGACCGGATCGCAGCCGCGCATCTGGTGATCGCGCGAGCCGGGGCTTCGACCATCGCGGAGCTTGCCTGCATTGGCCGGCCGAGCCTGCTGGTGCCCTACCCGCATGCGATGGACAATCATCAGAGCGCCAACGCAGCGGCGTTGGCCGAGGCAGGCGGGGCGCGTATCCTGCCGGAGGCGGGGCTTACCGCGGAGGCGCTGGCGGCAGCGCTGCGCCGTCTCCTGGACGAGGCGCCGGCCGAGGCAGCGGCGATGGCTGCGGCGGCGCGGGCACAGGGGCGGCCTGACGCGGCCCGCCGCCTAGGAGATATTGTGCAGGAACTTCACCAAGGCGCGAAGGGTTGATAGCCGGTAGGTGACCGAGCCGCTGCGAGAGCCCAGAAGGAGCCCGCCCATGACGCCGCCGACCGCCCTTCCCGTCGATATCGGGCCCATCCATTTCGTGGGCATCGGCGGCATCGGCATGTCGGGCATCGCGGAGGTCATGCTGAACCTCGGCTATACCGTGCAGGGATCGGACGCCAAGGCCTCCGCCATCACCGAGCGGTTGGAGCGGCTGGGCGCGCAGGTCTTCATCGGGCAGCGCGAAGAGAACCTGGGCGAGGCCGGTGTCGTCGTGATCTCCTCGGCGATCAAGGCAGGAAATCCGGAGCTCGAGGCCGCGCGGGAGCGCTCGCTGCCCGTCGTGCGGCGGGCGGAGATGCTGGCGGAGCTCATGCGCATGCGCTGGAACGTCGCCGTGGCGGGAACGCATGGCAAGACGACCACGACATCGCTTTGCGCCGCGCTGCTGGATGCGGGCGGTGCGGATCCGACCGTGATCAATGGCGGGATCATCCAGGCCTATGGCTCCAACGCGCGGGCAGGCGAGGGGCGGTGGATGGTCGTGGAGGCGGACGAGTCCGACGGGACCTTCGTGAAACTGCCGCCGACGATCGCGGTGGTCACGAATATCGATCCGGAGCACATGGATCACTACGGCTCGGTGGAGAAGCTGCACGCGGCCTTCGACGCCTTCGTGCACAACATTCCGTTCTATGGCTGCCTCGTGGCCTGCATCGATCATCCGGAGGTGCAGGGGCTCATCGGGCGTGTCGATGACCGGCGGGTCGTGACCTACGGCTTCTCGCGCCAGGCGGATGTGCGGGGCGAGAACGTGCGCCACGAAAACGGGGGCGTCTGCTTCGATGCGGTCGTGCGCGGAAAGGATGGCGCGGAGGAACGGCTGGCGATCGCCATGCGCATGCCGGGTGAGCACAACGCGCTAAATGCGCTCGCCGCGATTGCCGTTGCGCGCGAGCTGAAGGTTACAGGCGAGGAGATCGTCGGCGGGCTCGAGGGTTTCGAGGGCGTGAAGCGGCGGTTCACACGCGTCGGCAGCTGGCAAGGTGTCGAGATCGTCGACGATTACGGCCACCATCCGGTAGAGATCGCGGCGGCGCTGAAGGCGGCGCGGTCGGCGACCGAGGGCAAGGTGATCGCGATCCACCAGCCGCACCGGTTCTCGCGCCTTTCGGACCTCTTCACCGACTTCTGCGCCTGCTTCAACGACGCGGATGTGGTCGGGATCGCGGATGTGTTTGCCGCGAACGAGGCGCCGATCCCGGGCATCAGCCGGGATGCGCTGGTGGGCGGCCTCCGCGGCCATGGGCATCGTCATGCCCATGCGGTGGACGCACCCGAGGCGTTGCCGGCGTTCGTGGCCGAGCATGCGCAGCCGGGGGATCTCGTCATCTGCCTCGGTGCGGGCAGCATCTCGGCCTGGGCCAATGCGTTGCCGGACCAGCTGGCCGCGCTCGGCGACGCGCATGTGCGGCGGGCGGGCTGAAGGGCTCGCTGTCGGGCGCCCCGTGCCGGTGTCTGCGACACCGCCGCCGGCCCGCCCGCCAGCCATCGCCCGCAGTAGCGCAGCGCGAACCTGGCGCTTGCGGGCGGGGAGATCCGCGCGATATTCGCGCGGCCGGTCCCGGAGCTTCCTGTGCGCGATGTCGTGGCCGCGCTGGCCGATTGCCGCAATCGGATGGGGTTCGAGATCGCCTGGCACAACGCGGCGGGGCGGATCGGGGCTTTCGTCCATGGCGACTGGGCCCTTTTCTTCCGAGAGATCGAGGGGGCAATCCGTCCGGCGGTGTGCTGGATCCTCGCCGAGGATATCGACGGGATGTTTCGGGCGCGCTCCGAAAAGGGCGCGGAGATTGTCGAGCGCCTGGAGGACAGGCGCTTGGGTGCCGGGAAGTTCAGCCTCCGCGATCTGCGCGACCCGCTCATTCGCGTCCATCATGACCTCGATGCTTAGCGGCCCCGCCGCCAGCGGGGCCGTGTCATGGCCGAGGGAATGACGGTGCCGGCCTGGGCGGGGGCGTTGCCCGCGCTGAGGGGGCGGCTCACAGCGAGCCGGCCGCTGGCGCCGCTTTCCTGGTTGCGCGTCGGCGGGCCCGCCGAGCTCTTCTTTCAGCCGGCGGATCGTGAGGACCTGGCAGCGTTCCTCGCAGCGCTGCCGGACGATGTGGCGCTGACCCCGCTCGGCGTCTGCTCCAATCTCATCATTCGCGACGGGGGCTTGCCGGGCGCCAGCCTGCGCCTCGGCCGGGCCTTTGCGTCGATCGAGCCGCTGGAGGGCGCGCGGCTGCGCGTCGGCGCTGCAGCACTCGACAGCGCGGTCGCCAAGCGCGGGGCAGAGGCGGGCATCGCGGGGCTGGAGTTCCTGCGCACGATCCCGGGCACCATCGGCGGCGCGGTGAAGATGAACGCGGGCTGCTATGGCAGCTACGTGGCCGATGTGGTCGAGCGCGTGACCGTGATGGACCGGCAGGGGCGGATCGAGGACCTGGCGCCCGCGGCGCTCGGCTTCGGCTATCGCCACTCCGCCCTGCCGGATGACAGCGTGATCCTGGAGGCGGTGCTGCGCGGCAAGGCCGGCGAGCCCGAGGGGATCGCGGCTCGGATGGCGATGCTGATCGCCAAGCGTGCCGCCTCGCAGCCCACGGAAGAACGCTCCTGCGGCTCGACCTTCCGCAACCCGGCCGGCTACTCCTCCACCGGCGCCGAGGGCGACCCGATGGACCTCAAGGCCTGGAAGCTGATCGAGGAGGCGGGGTGCCGGGGGATGCGGCTCGGCGGCGCGCAGATCTCCGAGAAGCATGCCAACTTTCTGATCAATGCGGGGAACGCCACGGCGACGGAGCTCGAGGACCTCGGCGAGACAGTGCGCGCGCGTGTTAAAGCCCGCTCAGGGCACGATTTACTCTGGGAAATCGCCCGCATCGGCGTTAGGCTCTCGGATCAGGCCGACACGCACTGAAGCGCGGCGGCTGCGGCACCGGGAAGACCCGGGCCGGGGGCCGAGAGGCCCGCACAAGAACGGGCGCAAAGCCCGGCACATATCGGGTGAGGCATGTCGAGCAGGACATCTCCCCGCGTGGCAGTGCTTAAGGGCGGCCGGTCGGCCGAGCGTGAGGTATCGCTCGTCTCCGGCGCGGCCTGTGCGGCGGCGCTGCGCTCTGCGGGGCATGAGGTGATGGAGATCGATGCGGGCGTGGATCTGGCCGCGCGGCTTGCTGCCGCGCGCCCGGATGTTGTCTTCAACGCGCTTCACGGCCGCTGGGGTGAGGATGGCTGCGTTCAGGGCCTCCTCGAATGGCTAGGGCTGGCCTACACCCATTCCGGCATCCTCGCCTCGGCGCTGGCCATGGACAAGGAGCGCGCCAAGCAGGTCTTCGCGGCGCACGGGCTGCCGGTGGCACCGGGTGTCGTCGTGTCGAAGGCGGAGGCGGCGGCAGGCCACCCGATGGAGCCGCCCTATGTGATCAAGCCGGTCAACGAGGGCTCCTCGGTCGGCGTCTATCTCGTCATGGAGAACGCCAACGGTCCCGCCCAGCTCGCCGACGATGCGCCCGAGGCGCTGATGGTCGAGCGCTTCGTGCCGGGGCGGGAGCTTACGGTCTCGGTGCTCGGCGATCGCGCGCTGGCGGTGACGGACATCGTCGCGGCGGCAGGCTGGTACGACTATCACGCGAAATACGCGGAGGGCGGATCGCACCATGTGGTGCCGGCGGAGATCCCGGAGCATGTCTCCGAAGCCTGCCTCGCCCATGCCTTGACGGCGCACCGCGCGCTCGGCTGCCGCGGCCTCAGCCGCACGGACTTCCGCTGGGACGACGCGAAAGGGCTCGACGGGCTGGTCGTGCTCGAGACGAACACGCAGCCCGGCATGACGCCCACCTCGCTCTCGCCCGAGCAGGCGGCGCATTGCGGGATGAGCTTCGCTGCGCTCTGCACCTGGCTGGTGGAGGATGCGTCATGCGGCCGGTAGGTGGTGGCGACGAGCCGGTGATGCCCGGCCTGCCGGAGCGGCGCGTGCATGGCGGCGATGCGCCCACCCCGACCGGTGCGCAAGGCTCCGGCGGAGACGGACGGGAGGGGATGGGCGGCGATGCGCCCGAGTTCCTTACCCGCGGGCTCGGCCGACGTCGCGGGCCGATGCCGATGCCGGATCGGCGCCCGCCCATGAGCTTTTCCATCGCCGCGCTGCGCCGGGGGCTGCGGCGCGCGCCGATCGGCCCCGGGCCGTCCAAACTCGCCTATCGCCTGCGCCGCGCCTGGGCGAAGCCCACGACACGCTCGGCGGTGCTCGTCTACCTGCCGCTCGCGCTGCTCGGTATCGTCGGCTGGCGCGTGGTGGCGGACGATACGCTGCGCCGAGCGGCAGAGGAGGGCGTCGTCGCGGGGTGGGAGGCCATCGCAGCGCGCCCGGAATTTGCGCTCAAGGGCCTCGTCGTCACCGGCGCCGCGCCGCATCTGCAGGCGGAGGTGCAGCGCGCCATCGGGCTCGAGGCGGGCGCGACCTCGCTCGGCGTCGATGTGGGCGCGCTGCGCGAGCGGGTGACGGGGATCGGCGGCGTTGCGGACGCCACGGTGCAGATCGACCCTGCTGGCGTGCTCCGCGTGCATATCGACCCGCGGCCTGCGGTGGCTCTCTGGCGCGATGGGGCCGGGCATCTCTTTTCGGTCGCGACCGACGGCACGATGGTCAGCCCCGTGCTGCGCCGCGCGGCCTTTCCCGCGCTCCCGGTTCTGATCGGGCCCCGTGCCGAGGAGGCGGTGGCCGAAGCGCTCGCCATCCTCGATGGCGCGCCGGAGCTGCGGGAGCGCCTGCGTGCCTTCGTGCGCGTCGGTGAGCGGCGCTGGGATCTGGTGCTCGATCGCGACCTCCGGATCATGCTGCCCGCGGAGCGGCCGGGCGAAGCGCTCGCCCGCATCCTCGCGGCCAAGCGCGACGAGATCCTGGAACGGGACCTCGCTGTCATCGACCTGCGGCTGCCGGACCGGCCGACCCTGCGTCTAACCCCGCGCGCCATCGAGGCGCTGCGCCTCGCCGGCGTGCTCGCTGCCCAGGAGGGGGAGGATCTGTGAACTTCCGCGCGACCGACATCTACCGCGCCATGCGCGGCCGGCTCGACATCGCGATCAAGCGCGGGCGGATCGGCGTGATCGATATTGGCTCTTCCAAGATCACGTGCCTCATCCTCAAGCTCGATCCTTCGCGGCTCTCGGATGCGCGGGGCGCGGACAAGCTTGGCACCTCGCTCTTTGGCGCCGTCGAGGTCGTCGGCGGGCGGTGCGTACAGTCCCGCGGCGTGCGCCGGGGCGAGATCGTCGACATGGACGAGGCGGCGCGCGCCATCCGCAACGCGCTCCTCTCCGCCGAGCAGATGGCGGCCCCCCGGGTCGAGCGCGTGGACCAGGTGATCGTGAGCTTCTCGGGCGGGCGGCCCGAAAGCTTCTCGACCCTCGGCGAGGTCGAGACGGAAACCGGGCGCGTTACCGAGCGGGACATTGCCAATGCGCTGGGCGAGGCGCCGGATCCGCCGATCGGGGAGGGGCGCGTGGTGCTGCACGCCCAACCCGTGGAGATCGGGCTCGACCAGCAGACGGGGCTGACCGACCCGCGCGGCATGACGGGGCGCATGCTGTCGGTCGCCGTGCATGTGGTGACTGTTGCCGCCCGTCCGCTGGCCAACCTCATGGAATGCGTGCGCCAGTGCGATCTCGACCTGGCCGGTGTGGTGGCGGCGCCCTACGCGGCGGGACTCGCCAGCCTCGTCGAGGACGAGCAGCGCACGGGTAGCGTCGCCATCGACATGGGCGGCGGCTCGAGCGCGTTCAGCGTGTTCCTGCGCGACCATCTCGTCTGCATCGATCAGGTGCGGTTCGGAGGGGCGCACGTAACCTCCGACATCGCCGCCGGCCTGATGATGACGCGCACGGATGCGGAGCGGATCAAGACGCTGCATGGCGGCGTGATTGCCACCGGCGCGGATGATCGGGACATGATCGATGCGCCGCGCCGGGGCGAGGCCGATAGCCCGGAGCGGCGCCAGATCACCCGCGGCATGCTGATCGGCGTGATCCGGCCGCGCGTCGAGGAGACGTTGAGGCTTTTGCGCGCGCGGCTCGAGGAGCTCGGCGTCACCGACATGCCCGGCTGTTCGTTCGTGCTGACGGGTGCGGCGAGCCAGATGCCGGGCGTCGACGAGATGGCGACGCGCATTCTCGGACGCCGTCCCCGCATCGGCCGGCCGCTCCGTATCGCTGGCCTGCCCTCGGCTTTGACGGGACCTGAACACGCCGCGGCCGTGGGTCTCGCGGTCTACGCGCTCCGTCCGCATGACGAGATCTGGGACTTCGAGGCGCCCCGTCCCTGGTCGGTCCAGGGTCGAGCGGTTGAGCTGGTGCGATGGTTCAAGACGAGTTGGTGAGCATGAGACGGCATCCGAGGCGATCCAAGATGCGCCGCAAGTCCCCACCAAGGAACACGGGGCATATCGCGATGTATCGGTCCCCGGACAGCTTTGGACGTGACGACAAGCTGCGACTCGGGTAGGGTCGCACAAAATAAAGCGTTGAGGCGCCCCAAAAACACAACATGCCGCTGGAAGAACCAGCGCTAGGGCATTGGAGCAGAAAGGCAGCGAGCGATGGCACTCAATCTCACGGATGTGGACGACGACGAGCTTCGCGCACGCATCACCGTCTTCGGCGTCGGCGGCGCTGGCGGCAACGCCATCAACAACATGATCGAGAAGGAGCTGGCGGGCGTCGAGTTCGTGGCGGCGAACACCGATGCGCAGGCGCTCGGCAACTCCAAGGCCACGCGCCGCATCCAGCTCGGCCAGGGTGTGACGCGCGGCCTGGGTGCGGGATCCAAGCCCGATGTCGGCATGAGCGCCGCCGAGGAGAGCACCGACGAGATCGCGACGCATCTCGAAGGCTGCCACATGTGCTTCATCACCGGCGGCATGGGCGGCGGCACCGGCACCGGCGCCGCCCCGGTGGTCGCCCGCATCGCACGGGAGATGGGCATCCTGACGGTCGGCGTCGTCACCAAGCCCTTCCAGTTCGAGGGTGCGCGCCGCATGAAGCTGGCCGAGGCGGGCGTCGCGGAGATGCAGAACTGGGTCGACACGCTCATCGTGATCCCGAACCAGAACCTCTTCCAGGTCGCCTCTGAGCACACGACCTTCGTGCAGGCCTTCCAGCTTGCCGACGACGTTCTCTATCAGGGCGTGCAGGGCGTTACCGACCTGATGGTCCGGCCGGGCATGATCAATCTCGACTTCGCCGATGTCCGCTCCGTGATGGAGGAGATGGGCAAGGCCATGATGGGCACTGGCGAGGCGGAGGGGCAGACCCGCGCCATCGACGCCGCCGAGAAGGCTATCGCGAACCCGCTCCTCGACGAGGTGAGCCTCAAGGGCGCCAAGGGCGTGCTGATCAACATCACCGGCGGCTACGACCTCACGCTTTTCGAGATGGACGAGGCGGCGAACCGGATCAAGGACGAGGTCGACGCCAACGCGCTCATCAAGTTCGGCTCGGCGATCGATCCGGACATGGATGGCAAGATGCGCGTCAGCGTGGTGGCCACCGGCATCGACGCCGAGCAGGTGAGCCGGCCGGTCGAGGACACGGGCGCTCCGTCGCGTCGCCGTCCCGCCATGACGGACAGCGCCGGCATCGATGCGCTGCGCGGCGGTCAGGCCCGCACTGCCGGACAGCCCCCGGCACCCGCGCCGCAGTTCGAGACTGAGTTCGAGCCGAGGGAGACAGCGGAGCCGGTCGCGGCGGAGCCGCCTGCGGAGGCCCCTACGGAAGCCGACGAGCGCCCCACGCCCGCGAGCGTGGTCGCCAGTGCGCGGGCGACGCTCGCCGCTGCCTTCCGCGGTGAGCCGGCCGAGGCCGCGCCCGCGTCCTATGCTGCGCCCCCGCGCGAGCAGCGACCCGCCGCGAACCCGACCGCCCGGCTCCAGCCGGCGCGGGAGGCCGTGGCCGCCCCGTCGGCCGAAAGCCGGATCGCCACAGCGCCCTCGCCGGACGAGATCCGCGCCCGGGCAGAGCGGGTGCGGGAGCAGGCGCGCGTTGCCCGCGAGCAGACACCGCGCGCGGCGCCGTCCTTCGATGATGACACCGCGCCCGGGCTCTTCGATCTCGACGACGTGTCGATCGACCGGGGAAGCGCCGCCACCGGGGTCGAGAGCGCGGCGCCGATGCCCGATCGGGGCGCGGCGGCGGCACCCGCGTCACAGCCAGCGGCGCAGGGAGGCGCACAGGCGGCCGGCCGGGCCGGGCTCTTCACCATCAACCGGCTCATCAATCGCGTCGCAGGGCATCAGGAGCCGGGCGTGCAGCGCCGGATCGAGCCGCAGACGGGCGCCCGATCGGATGCGGGCGAGGACGAGGACGGCGACATCCCCGCCTTCCTGCGCCGCCAGGCCAACTGAGCCCAGCCGTCGCCCGGGGCGCATTCCCGGGCGACGGCAACTTCGCTGCGTCGCAATGCGCGTGGGGATCGAGCCGCGCGCCGTTACTTCCTGCACCATCGCCTCTTGCCGATAAGCCCTTTTGCCGCCCGCATCTTGCCGGATGCGGGCGCAACTTTTCGCGCTGCAGCGTGTTGTGTTGCAAAGGGACATAATTCTTGAATTGGCCCGCGCAGCCGCCGCCTTTAAGCAATGCTTAGCAGAACAATATCCACGCGGCCGCCGTCACCAAAGACGATCACAACAAGGCCGGCGGGACGAGGACATGAGCATGCGTTTTACACTCGCGAATACCGCGGTCTTTCGAGGCATTGGCCTGCATTCCGGCCGCACGGTCACCGCAAAGGTTGTGCCTGCGATGCCGGGAACGGGTATCGTCTTCGAGCGGACGGACACGGCGCTCGGTATGGGCCGCATCCCTGCACGCTACGACCTCGTCAGCGACACGCAGCTCTGCACCCGGCTCGAGAACGAGCACGGCGTCAGCCTCGGCACGGTCGAGCATCTGATGGCCGCGCTTGCCGGCTCGGGCATTGCGGATGTGCGGGTGATGGTCGATGGGCCTGAGATCCCGGTGATGGACGGCTCCGCCCGCCCCTTCGTCGACGGCTTCGTCAATGCGGGCGTCGTGGCGACGGGCGCTGCGCCGGACGCGATCGAGATCCTGAAGCCGGTGGAGGTGGTGCGTGAGGACCGCCGGGCCGCGCTTCTCCCGGCCGAGGACACGCCCGGGCTCGGCGTCCGGTTCGAGATCGACTTCGCCGATCCTGCCATCGGCCATCAGGACATCGCGCTGGATCTTGCCGGCACGCGCTTTGCCGAGGAGCTGTCTGATTGCCGGACCTTCGGGCATCTCGCCGAGGTCGAGCAGCTTCGCAGGCTCGGTCTTGCCCGCGGCGGCAGCCTCGAGAACGCGGTCGTGGTCGACAAAGGCCGCGTGCTGAACCCGCACGGCCTGCGCCGCTCGGACGAGTTCGTGCGGCACAAGGCGCTGGATGCGGTCGGCGACCTCGCGCTCGCCGGCGCGCCGATCCATGGCATCTACGAAGGCACCCGCGCAGGGCATGAGATGACCAACCTGCTTCTCCGTGCGCTTTTCGCCGACCCGTCGGCGTGGTGCCGCAGGGCCGATCCTGAGGGCGTCATGCGACTTCCCCACACCATGCCGCGCCGCCGTGCCGCGGCAGGCGAACGGCGCCTCGCGGTCTGACCTCTTCCCGCGGTTTACACGGGCTGCGCCCCTGCGGCTCTGGCCGGGGGCGCACCCAGCGTGTAGTCTCTGCCTCTCCGCAGCGTCGTGAACCGAACGAGACCGCCGAGCCAATGCCGAGCCCCAATATCCGCCTGTCGACCCGTCTTCCGCAGATCCGAGACACCCGCGCAGCCGGGCGCCGGGCCATGCGCCTCGCCGCCGCACTTGCTTGTGCCGCATCGCTCTCGGCCTGTGCGCTCTTTCCGGAGGAGCCGCAACCTATCGAGGAGCTTTCCGCGACCCAGATCTTCGAGCGCGGGGACGCGCAGCTCGCGGATGGGCAGGAACTCCAAGCCGCCAAGACCTTCAACGAGGTCGAGCGGCTCTACCCCTTCTCCCAGCTCGCCAAGCGCGCGATCATCATGTCCGCCTTTGCGTCGTACGAGGGCGGCGACTATCCGGGGGCACGCAGCCAGGCGCAGCGCTATATCGACCTCTATCCCGCGGATGAGGACGCGGCCTACGCGCAGTACCTCATCGCGCTCAGCTACTATGACAACATCGTCGATGTGGGGCGCGATCAGGAGGTGACGCGCAACGCGCTCGATCAGCTCAACACGGTCGTCAGCCGCTATCCTGACAGCATCTATGCCCGCGACGCGCAGCTGAAGATCGACCTGACGCGCGACCATCTGGCAGGCAAGGAAATGTCGGTCGGGCGCTACTATCTCAAGCGAGGCCACTACACCGCGGCGATCGCGCGCTTCCGCAACGTCGTCGAGACCTACGACACGACGAGCCAGACGCCTGAGGCACTGCACCGGCTGGTCGAGGCCTATCTCTCGCTCGGGCTCATCGAGGAGGCGCGCGACGCCGCCGTGGTGCTCGGCACGAACTTCCCCGGCTCGGAATGGTACTCCGACAGCTATGCTGCGCTGACGGGGATCGAGGTGGTCGAGAAGGAAGGCGATGGCGGGACCGTCTCCTCGCTCTATCGGCAGATCGTTCTCGGCCGCTGGCTCTAAAGCGCATGACAAAGGGGCCAAGGGCGCACGCGCCGGAGCGGCCCGGCAGGGTTCGGAGGACGCCCCGGGCCGGTCCCGTGGCAGGGCGCTCCCGGTGGTCAGGCGCGCGCGCTGCGTGCCGCGCGCGTCTCGGGCATGGCCCGGAACTTCCTGAGGCATGGCGGGGGCACGGGCCATGCTGCTGAGCCTCGAGATCCGCAACATCGTGCTGATCGAGGCGCTGACGCTCGACTTCGACGCCGGCCTGAACGTGCTGACCGGGGAGACCGGGGCCGGAAAGTCGATCCTGCTCGACGCGCTCGGTTTCGCCCTCGGACGCCGCGTGCGACGCGATCTGGTGCAGGCTGGCGCGGGGCAGGGGAGCGTCACGGCCGTCTTCGCGCCCGGCGAGGATCATCCCTCCGCGGCGATCCTCGAGGAGCTCGACCTTACGGCCGCGGAGGAGTTGGTGCTTCGCCGTGTCGCGCGGGCAGACGGCCCGGCGAGCGCTTTCGTCAACGACCAGCGGGTAAGCGCGGAGGCGCTCCGCCGGATCGGGGAGACACTGGTCGAGGTGCATGGCCAGCACGACGACCGCGGGCTTCTGGATCCGCGCGCTCACCGCCCGCTGCTCGACGCCTTCGCGGGCATCGCTTCGGAGCGCGCCGCCACCCGCGCCGCCTGGGGCAAGGCGGATGCCGCGCGCCGCGGGCTGACCGAGGCGCGCGAGACGCTGGCGAAAGCGGCTGCGGATGCCGATTTCCTGCGCCATGCGGTCGCCGAGCTCGACAAGGCCGCGCCTGAGGAGGGCGAGGAGGAGCGGCTGGATGCCGAGCGGCGCCTGATGCAGGCCGCCGCCCGCATCGGCGAGGAAGTGCAGAAGGCTGCCGACGCGCTCGGCCAACGCGCCGAAGGGGGCGCCGCCGACGCGCTCGACCGGCTCACGCGTGTTGCGGACCGCGCCGAAGGCCATCTCGATGCGCCGATCGCAGCGCTCGACCGGGCGATGATCGAGCTGGGGGAGGCGCGGTCCGGCGTCGATGCGGCGCTCGATGCGCTCGCCTTCAGCCCAGAGCGGCTGGAGGCCTGCGAGGAACGGCTCTTCGCCCTCCGCGCGCTTGCCCGCAAGCACGAGGTGCACCCCTCCGAGCTGCCGGATCTGGCTACCCGCCTCGCCGCGCGGCTGGACGCCATCGACGCGGGCGCGGAGCATATCGCCGCGCTCGAGCGCGCGTCAGCCGAGGCCGAGGCCGCCTACGACGCGGCCGCCGAGGCGTTGAGCGACGCGCGCAGTGCGGCCGCCGGCAGGCTCGATGCGCTCGTCACCGCGGAGCTTGCGCCCCTGCGCATGGAGGCCGCGCGCTTCGAGACCGTGATCGCCGAGGCCGATCCGGGCCCCGAGGGACGCGATGCCGTGAGCTTCACCGCCGCCATCAATCCGGGCAGCCCGGCCGGCGCCATCGACCGCATCGCCTCTGGCGGCGAGCTTTCCCGCTTCCTCCTCGCTCTCAAGGTCTGCCTCGCGGCGGAGGCTGGGGGGCTGGTCATGGTTTTCGACGAGATCGACCGTGGCGTGGGCGGTGCGACCGCCGATGCGGTCGGCCGCCGCCTCGCCCGCCTCGCCGCCGCCAACCAGGTGCTGGTCGTCACGCACAGCCCGCAGGTGGCGGCACAAGGCACGCGCCACTTCCGCATCGCCAAGCATGTCAGCGCGGGTACGACGCGGACCGAGGTCACGCCGCTCGACAGCGAGGCGCGGCTCGAGGAACTGGCCCGGATGCTGGCAGGCGAAGAGGTGACGCCCGAAGCCCTGAGCGCCGCTGCAGCGCTTCTCGCCCGGCAGGCCGCCTGAAGGGTCACGGTCCCGGCACCATCGCGCGTCCACCTTCCGTCTTTCGGGAGCGCTCGCCGCATACGGGAATGCCGGCCGTGCGGTTGGAACACCCTGCCCATGCAGCCTGTTCGGTATTCGTGACGCCGGTTCCTCGCGCCGGCCAGCGAAGGGAGGCCGGGCATGGAAGGCGCCAGCATCGCCGCCATCGATATCGCCATCATCGTCGTCTATTTCGCCGTCGTGCTCGGCATCGGATTGTATGTCGCGCGCCGGATCGAGGGCGGTGAGGATCTGTTCCTCGCGGGGCGATCGC
>JBCCDG010000050.1:0-26129 GCA_039030915.1 Pseudomonadota bacterium
CGTCGTGCCGCGGCCTGCGGCTGGCAGCCTGCTCGGCCCCTGGCCCGTGAACGGCCCGATGGCCCGGGACATGAGCGATCTTCGGCTGATGCTCGCAGCCCAGGCCTTCGAGGACGCGCGAGATCCCTGGTCCTTCGGCGCCGCTATCGAGCCCGAGGCGCTGCCGGACCTCGCCGCGCTGCGTCTCGCCTTCTCCGCCGATCTCGGCTGCTGCCCTGTCGACCGCACCGTCGCCCAGACCTTCCGCGCGCGGATGGGGCTTCTCGACGGAACCGTTGCCCGGATCGAGGAGGCGCATCCCGACTGGGGGCTTTCGGTCGATGGCATCCACGATGTCTTCGACGTGACCCGCGCGCTCTCCTTCGTCGGCTCCTTCGAGCGGTTGGTCGCGGAGAAGCGTGACCTCCTTGGCCGCAATGTCATCGACAACACCGAAGCGGGAGCGGCCTACACGCTCTCGGATTGCGCGCGGGCGGAGGTGGGGCAGGCCGAGATGTATCGCGCGTTCACCGGCTTCTTCGCGGAGCATGATGTGCTGATCGCGCCCGCCTCCTCCGTTCCGCCCTTTCCGCATGCGGAGAACCATCCGGGCACGATCAACGGCGAGGCGATGCCGACCTATATGCGCTGGTTGGCGCTCGCCTATGTGCCGACGCTCTGCTTCGCGACCGTCGCCGCCATCCCTTGCGGACTTGGGCCGACGGGCATGCCGTTCGGGCTGCAGGTGATCGGGCCGCACCGTTCGGACGGTAAGGTGCTGGCGGTCGCGGAGGCGCTGGAGAGCTTCTTTTCCGGCCATGCCGAGGCCGCCCGACCGCTGCCGGACCTCGCGACACTCGCGGCCGCGCCGCCGATGCCCCGCCCCGCGCGGGGAGCCGCGTGAGCGCCTCCATGAAGGCCGTCGTCACCGCGCCCCAGCCCGAGGCGGTGGAGGCCGGGCTCGAGATGCTGGAGGGCGGCGGCAACGCGATCGATGCCGCCGTCGCCACCGCCTTCGTCCAGACGGTCGTCGATCCGCTGATGTGCGGCATCGCGGGCTTCGGCTCTGCCCAGGTGCTGACGGCGGATGGCGCGCACCGGATGGTCGATTTCCACGGCCAGGCGCCGCTCGCCTCGCGGCCCGAGCAGTGGGAGCACCTTATCGAGGGGCAGTCGGACGATGGCTTTGGCTTCCTGCTGAAAGGCCATGTGAACGAGTGTGGCTATGGCTCGATCACGACGCCCTGCACGCTGGCGGCGCTGGCGCATCTGGCCGAACGCTTCGGCACGCGACCGCTGTCCGATCTGATGGCGCCGGCCATCGCGCATGCGGAGGCCGGCGTTCTGGTGCGCCCCCATATGGTCGCCTACTGGTCCGAGGTGCCGGCCGCCGGGCGGGTGCCCCATCACGACCTCATCGCCAGGCATCCGGCAACCGCGGCGATCTATCTGAAGGCGGACGGGACGGCGCGGCGTGTGGGCGAGCGGCTCGAGAACCCGGATATGGCGCGCACGCTCCGGCAGATCGCGTCGACCGGCTGGCGGGATTTCTACGAGGGCGCGCTTGCGGCAAGGATCGTCGCGGATATGGCCGCGCATGGCGGGCTCCTCTCGGCCGCGGATCTCGCGGGCGTGGCGCCTGAGGAGGGCGCGCCGCTCGAGGGCTCCTATCGCGGGCTGCGCGTGACGACGAACCGCCCGCCCGGCGGCGGCGTCATGCTGCTCCTGATGCTCAATATCCTCGAGCAGTTCGACCTTGCGGCCATGGGGCATAACAGCCCCGACTACATCGCGACCGTCGCCGAGGCGATGAAGATCGCGACGGTGGAGAAGGACACGCGCATCGGCGATCCGCGCTTCGTGGAGGTGCCGGTCGAGGAACTTCTCTCCAAGGACTTCGCGGCGGACCATGCCGCGCGCATCCGTGCGGGCCAGCGCACCCATGTCCCGCGGCTGAAAGGTGCAGCGCAGCCCGCGAAGGACACCACGCATCTCTGCGTGGTCGACCCTGCAGGCGGGATCGTCAGCATGACGCATTCCATCGGCATGCCCTCGGGCGTGGTGAGCGAGGGTCTCGGCTTCATGTATAACGGCTGCATGGGCGTCTTCGACCCGCGGCCGGGACGGACGGGAAGCATCGCGCCGGGCAAGAGCCGGTTCACCGCGATGTGCCCGACGATCCTGCACGACGAGGCGGGGCCCTGGGCCGCGATCGGCAGCCCCGGCGGGACCTTCATCACCATGAGCGTTCTGCAGGGCATCCTCAACATGGTGGATTTCGGGATGAGTGCAGCGGAGGCGGTGGCAGCGCCGCGCTTCTGCGTGACCTCGGACACGGTGGAGGTGACGAACCGTATCCTGCGGCGGACGGAGGCGGCGCTTGTCGACCGGGGCTATCCGACCCGGCGGCTCGCGACCTCCTACGGTTTCGGCGGCGTTCACGCGGTGAAACGGCGTGGCGATGGCTGGGAGGGCGGCGCCGATCCGGGGCGGGACGGGATGGCTGCGGGATTCTGAAGGGACGGCTGCGGGCCGTCGTGTGCCCGGCCTCCTCGCCCGCCGCCCCTCCGGGCGCCGGGCATCCGCGGCCGCCCACCCGCCGGCCCGCAGCCAGTGCCTGCGTCATCGGCGGCGCAACGCGGCATTAACGCCGATGCGTCATTCAGGCGGCCGGAAGGTTTGCCTGGAGGACGGCGTGGCAGGAGAGGCGGCAGGATCGGCAGCGTCCAGGACAGCGCCGGACGGGCCGGTGGCGGCGGGGACCGGCGGGCTCGACGGCGTAACGGGCGCGGCCCGACGCCAGGCGCCGGAAAGCGATGGGCGGAACGCGGCGGAGTATGGCGGCGCGGCCGAGGGCAGCGGCGATCGCGGGCTCGGCGCGCGGCCCATCGGGCCCGCGACGGCCGGGCGCAAGCCGCGCACGCCGCCCCAGCCTGCGACGCTCGAGGCGCTCGGGCTCGAGACCAACATGCTGATCGGACTGCTCTGCAAGGTCATCTACCGTCTGGGGCTGGAGCTTGCGCGGGAGATGGCGGAGAGCCTGCATCTGCCAGTGGGGCTCACGACGCAGCTCATCGAGATCTCGAAGGAGCAGAAGCTGATCGAGGCGAAGGGTCAGCTCGGCGCCGCCGTAACGGCAGAGATGCGCTATGCGCTGACCGCCAAGGGACGCGAATGGGCGCTCGAGGCGTTTCACCACAACGATTATGTGGGCGCGGTGCCGGTTCCGCTGGAGCAGTTCGCGGCCCAGGCGGCGAGCCAGTCGATCCGCGGCGAGGTGCTGACCCGGCCGGTGCTCGAAAGGGTCTTCGACGGGCTGACGCTGGCGCCGGGGCTGATGCGCAATCTCGGCCCCGCGGCGAACTCGGGCGCCTCCATGCTGCTCTACGGGCCGCCCGGCAACGGCAAATCCTCGATCGCGGAGGCGCTCTGCCGGGCCTTCGGGCACCATGTCTGGCTGCCCTATGCGATCGAGGTCGACCGGCAGGTGATCACGCTCTACGATCCCGCCGTGCACAGGGCGCTCACGGGCGAGGAGCTGAAGGAGGCGGAGGCCGACCTGAAGGGCAGCGCCGCCTCGGGCGGGGGCAGCGGCATCCGCCGCGCCGTAACCGCCGATCGGCGCTACATCGCCTGCCGCCGCCCCAAGCTCATCGCCGGGGGCGAGCTGACGCTCGACATGCTGGATCTCAGCTTCTCGCCCGCGAGCCGCATCTACGAGGCGCCGATGCAGCTCAAGGCCGCGGGCGGCGTGCTGGTGATCGATGATTTCGGCCGCCAGCGCCAGCACCCGCAGGAGATCATCAACCGCATGATCATCCCGCTGGAGAACGGCGTGGACTTCCTGGCGCTGCAATCGGGCCGCAAGTTCGAGGCGCCTTTCGACAGCCTAGTGGTCTTCTCGACCAATATCCCGCCGTCGGATCTTGTGGACGAGGCGGCGCTGCGCCGGCTGCGCTACAAGATCCTGGTCGACAGCCCCGACCGCAGCCTCTTCCTGAGGATCCTGGCGCAGACGGCGGTGAAGGCCGGGCTGCCGCTCAACGAGGAGCTGGTGCTCTTCATGCTGGAGGAACTCTACGCCAAGCAGGGCAAGAGTTATCAGGCTTTTCACCCGCGCTTCATCATAGACCAGGCCTTCGCGATCTGTGCCTATGAGGGCATGGAGCCGCAACTGACGCCGGACGTGGTGGGGCGCGCCTGGGAGAACCTCTTCCCGGTGCATTGACGACCGATGCCGCATCTTGCTCGTCGCCGGCCGCTACGGCCCGGGGCGGAATGGACGACGCCGTCGGTCGAGCGGTTGTAGCAGGGTATGCGCCAGCTCTACGCAATGCCGACCTTCGAGGGTCCCGATTGACGTTCGGCGTGACGTAGCGTTGCTGTTGTCGCCCGTCCCCGACAACGGATCGGCAAGGTTGTGTCATGTCCCAGCACCCACGCGGAAGGGTGGACGTTGCGCAAATCGGGGTTGCGCCCTGGACGGACAGGGAGGTGTCAGCGATCAGCTGCGCTTATCGACGGTGCGAAGGGGCGGCGGTGAGAGCCCCGAGCGCCGTCCTGGAACGGGAAGGGCGCAGGGCTTGGCCGCCCTCGCCGCATCTTGCGATTGCGAAGGCCCCCTGCCGCGCATTATGACGGTGCGGCGTCGTCCGGGACCGTCGAGCGGGGAGCGGGACCAGCGGGACGGCGCCTGCAGGGGGCATTGCGGGGCGCATGGACGGCGGGATGACGGCATCGGGCGGCACGACCATCCCCGTCCAGCGGCGGGACGACGGACCCTTCAGGCTCTCGGTCATCGTGCCGATGTTCAACGAGGAAGGCTCGGCCGACGCGTTCTTCGACGCGGTCCTGCCTGTCGCGGCCGGGCTTACGCCGGATTTCGAGATCCTCTGCGTCGATGACGGCAGCCGCGACGACACGGCGGCCCGCGTCCGCGCCCGCATCGCCCGGGAGCCGCGCATCGGCCTCATCCGCTTCAGCCGCAATTTCGGCAAGGAGGCCGCGCTCACTGCCGCGCTCGACCATTGTGAGGGCGATGCCGTGGTCAGCATCGATGCGGATCTGCAAATGCGTCCCGAGGTGATCGCCGACATGGTCGCCAAATGGCGCGAGGGCTGGGACGTGGTCGCGGCAACGCGCGCGGACCGGGCGACCGACAGCGGGTTGCGTGCCTTCTTCTCACGCCGCTTCTATCACACCTTCAACCGCATCGCGGATACGCCGATCCCGCCGGAGACGGGCGACTTCCGGCTCCTCGACCGCGGCGTCGTGCTGGCGCTGCGCCAGTTGCCCGAGCGGACGCGCTTCATGAAAGGCCTCTTCGCCTGGGTCGGCTTCACGACGACGACGATCGAGTACGACCACGGCGAACGGCATGCGGGCACGAGCTCGTTCAAGCTCTGGAAGCTCTGGAACTTCGCGCTCGACGGGATCACGTCCTTCAGCACCTTTCCGCTCCGGGTCTGGAGCTATGTGGGCTTTGCGACCGCGCTCCTCGCCTTCGTATACGGCAGCTGGATCGTGCTGCGGACCTTGATCTTCGGGAGCGACGTGCCGGGCTATGCCTCGCTGCTCGTCTTCATTCTCTTTCTCGGCGGGATCCAGCTCATCTCGCTCGGCGTGCTCGGAGAGTATGTCGGGCGGCTCCTGATCGAGACGAAGCGGCGGCCGATCTATCTGGCCCGTAGCGCCGAGCTGCCCGCGCGTGCCGGGCACGGGCCGGCCGTCGAGCGCGCGGCGGGGCCGGCGGACGGCGCCGAGCTGAAGGAGGACGGATCGTGAGCGTTATGGAGATGATCCGGCAGCGCGACCGGGTGGGTCTGATGGCCGAGGTCTGGCGCATCGTCCGCTTCGGCATCGTGGGCGTGGCGGCGACGCTGACACATGCTCTCGGCGTTTTCGGCTTCGTGGAGCTTGCAGGCCTTGCGCCGTCGCTCGCCAATCCGGCCGGGTTTCTGCTCGCCGTGCCGGTCTCCTATCTCGGCCACTACTTCTTCACCTACGCGTCGGCCCATGCCCATGGGGAGACGGCGATGCGTTTCGTGGTCGTCTCCGGCACCTCCTTCGCCGTAAGCCAGGCGGTGGTTATGGCGGTGGAGGCCCTTGGCGGGCCGTACCAGATCGCGGTGGGGATCTTCGTCGTGCTGGTGCCCGCGACCAACTTCGTGCTCTTCAACCTCCTCGTCTTCCGGCGCCGGCCGCGGGCGGAATGAGCGGCCGGGCGCGGATGGCATGACCGAGGGCGCGCGGTCGGGTGGGGCCTTCTGGCGCCCCGGCCGCGTGCGCCTCGTGCTCGGCTTTGTCGCATTCGCGAACCTTGCCATGGCCGCGACGCTTCTCTGGGCGCTGCACGGGCCGGGCGAAAGCGGCCAGCTCATGGATTTCGGCGCGCTATGGGCGGCAGGTCAGATGGCGGGAGAGGGGCGGGCGGCGGATGCCTACGACCTGCCTGCGATCACGGCGGTACAAAGCGAGGCGCTGGGCCGGGACTACGAGCGGGAGATGGCCTGGCTCTATCCACCCTTCCTCCAGCTTGCGCTCATCCCCTTCGGCCTCCTGCCGATGCTGGCTTCACAGGCGCTCTGGACCGGGCTGACGCTCGCGCTCTATCTCGCCGTCTGCCGCCGGATCCTGCCCGATCCGGGCGCGCTTCTCGCCGCGCTGGCGCCTGCGACCGTGGTGCTCCTGGCGGTCAACGGGCAGACCGGTTTTCTGGTGGCGGCGCTCGGCGGTATCGCGCTTCTCGGCTACGACGAGGGGCGGGCGGGCCGGGGTGGCGTGGCGCTCGGCCTTCTTGCGGTAAAGCCCCAGGTCGCCCTGATGCTGCCGCTCCCGTTCCTCCTGCGGGGGCCTTGGCGCGCGCTCGGTATCGCCGCCGCCGTGGTCGCGGCGCTCTGCATCGCCGCAACGGTGGTCTTCGGTGTGGGCATCTGGGCGGCGTTCCTCTCGGGCCTCGAGATCGCGTCGCGGGATCTGGGCCGGCCCGAGGTGCTCGACAACCAGGCGACGCTGCGCGCAGCGCTCGTGACGGCGGGCGCCCCCGGCGCCCTCGGCTGGGCCGGGCAGGGGGCGCTGGCGCTCGCCGCGCTGGGTGCTCTTCTCCACACGCTCCGCCGCCATCCGGCCGCGGCCGTCGCGGCGGCTGCCGCCTACGCCTCGCTGGCGATCAGCCCTCGGGTGATGGACTACGACTTGCTTCTGCTGGTGATCGGCGGTCTCTTTCAGGCCCGGCGCATCGGGGAGGCAGGGGGGCCGGGCTGGGAAAGGGCTGCGATGGCCGCCGCGCTGCTCCTGCCGCTTGCCGATCTGCTACTCAAGCTGCCGCTCAACTGGCTGGCGGCACCGCTCCTCCTCGCCACCCTCGTCGCGGCCGAGGGCCGGCGCGCTCAGTCCGGGAGCGATACCGGCCCGAGCACGGGATAGCGATCCCCCGGCCCGGGGTTCGCCGAAGCGCTCTCGCCGCCGAGCTGGCGCATCACGCCCCACATGGCATTGAGACCCGTGTGCACGGCACCCTCGACCCAGCCGGGCATGAAGCTCACATCGTCGCCCGCGATGAAGAGACCGCGCTGCTCTGGCGGCAGGGCGTCCTGCATGAAATGGCCGAACATGCGATGGTTGTAGCGGTAGTGACCCGGCAGGGCGCCCTTGAAGGCGCAGAGGAAGTTGGGATCGTCCTCCCAGCTCACCGTTAGGGGGTCACCGACAATGTGCGCGGCGATGTCGAGGTCCGGATAGACCTTGCCGAGCGCATCAAGCGCCAGCGCCACGCGCTTCTCGACCGGCAGCGGCAGCATCTTCAGCGCGTCGGTCATCCAGGTGTAGGTGAGGCAGATCACGCCCGGCTGCCCATCGCCGAACTCGAAGAGATAGGTGCCGCGGGTGAGCCGGTCCGTCAGCGTCATCGACATGACGTCCCGCCCCTCCGCGTCCTTGTCGCGCCAGAAGGGGCGGTCGACCATCACGAAGGTCTTCGAGCTTTGCATGTAGCGCGTGCGGTCGAGCGCCATCCAGAGCTTGTTGGGTATGAGCCGCTCCTCGGTATCGATCGAGGTCGTGAGGAGCCAGGACTGACAGGTAGCGATCACCGCTTCGAAGCTCTCCGTCCGCCCCCACCGGTCCGTCACGGCGATGCTGTTGCCATCGCGGCGAAGGGCCATGCAGGCGGGTCGGGGCGCGCCGCCGTTGAGGCTGCGGAGCGTCGTGCCGGCGGGCCAGTGCACGATGCGGTCGGGCGATCGGGCCCAGAGGCCCATGGGCACCTGGTCCGCGCCCCCGCGGATCATCAGCTGCTCGGTATCCTGCTCAGTGACGGCGACGCGCAGGATCTCGAGCATCGAGTTCGGAAAGTCGCTGTCCCAGCCGCCGGTGCCGAAGCCGACCTGGCCGAAGACCTCGCGGTGACGGAAGGAGAGACCGCGGAAGGCGCGCGAGGTGGTCACGAAGTCGTAGAACGTCCGCTCGTCCCACGCTTCCACAATGGGGTTCCAAAGTGCCTTGACCGCCCCTGCATCCCGTGCGGCGATGGCCGTGCGCAGGGCGGTGAAGCCCGCCTCCTCCTCGAGCGCACGGTTATAGGCGGTCTCCACCTCACGGAAGAGCGGCGGTAGATCCGCGGTCGTTCGGGCATAGTGCTTCTCGCCCTCGAGCTCGATCACCGTGGAGCCCGCGGCGGGGGTCAGCGGGTTCGGAAACGCCTGCGTCTCGAGGCCGAGCTTGTCCGCATAGTGCCAGAAGGCGGTCGAGGAGGGTGGGAAGCGCATCGCCCCAAGCTCCGCCACCACATTGTCGCTGCCGGTGAAGCGGCGCGTGCGCAGGCGCCCGCCGAGCTCGCCCGCTTCGTAGAAGACCGGGCGCAGGCCGAGGCGCATGAGCTCGTAGCCCGCGACCAGCCCCGAGACCCCGGCGCCGATGACAGCCACAGGGGTGCCGTGCCGCGCGGTGGGAACGCTGCCGAGCCCCGCCTCATGCGTCAGCCAGCGGTCGTACTCGTAGGGAAAATCAGGCCCGAAGACCGAGACGACGGGGGTGCTCGGATCGGGGCGCGTCGGTGCGAGATGCTGGCTCATGACGGTCCGAAGAGATCGCGGCGGAGATCGGCGAGGTAGGGCGTGCGACTGCGTATCGCGTCCAGATGCGCCCGGTCCAGCACGGCATGGAGGAGCCCTGCTTGTTCATCCGCGCGGGCAAGGTCCTCCCCATCCGGCCCCGAGATGCAGGAGCGGCCGCAATAGTCGAACGGGTCCTCGCGACCGATGTAGTTGGCGTAGGCGATGACAAGGCCGTTCTCCTCAGCCCGAGCCGGGACCAGGCGGGTGCAGACGCTGGTGAAGGGGTGCATGTTGGCCGTGGGGATCGCCAGCAGCTCGGCGCCCGCAAGCGCCAGAAGGCGCGGGATCTCCGGAAACTCCACATCGTAGCATATGGCGAGCGCCACCTTCCAACCCTCGACCTCGAAGACGGGGGAGAGCGTGTCGCCGGCGGAGAACTGGGCCCGGTCCACCTCGCCGAAGAGCTGGACCTTGGCATATGTCGCGAGGTGGCCCCCCGGCCCGAAGGCGAGTGCTGCGTTGTAAACGGCGCCGTCGCGAAGCAACGGCCCGCCGGCGACTATGGTCAGCCGGTGGCGTGACGCGATCCCGGCCACGCCACTCCACGGTGCGCCGTCGGCGGGGCCCGCCGCAGCGCGGACCGCTTTCGCGCCGATGGCATAGCCTGACAGGAACATCTCCGGCGTGACGAGGAGGGCGCTGCCGCCCGCGGCCGCCTCCGCCGCCGCGGCTTCGAGGGCCTCCAGGGCCTCCCCGCTGCCGCCGGTAACGGGTGCACGCTGCATCAGGCTGATCCGCATGGCTGTTTCCTGTACCCCTCAGGCTGCGGGGGCTGCAGGCTTGGGCTGCAGCACATCGTCCGGCAGGCCCGGCGGGCCGTCGCTCTCACCCGTCTGCACCACCTCCACCTTGCGGCGGGAGAGGTGCATGTCATTCTCCGAGAAGACCTCGCGCAGTCGATGGTAGATCTCGCGGCGCAGCACGAATTGCTGGCGCGGCTTGCACTTGAACTTCACGCGGAAGACCAGCGCGCTGTCGTCGTCCACCATGTAGACGCCCTGGCTCTTGAGCGGCTCGATGAACTTGTGGCCGTGCTCGGGGCTCTCGAGGAACTCGAAGCCGATCTGTTTAACGAGCTTCTTGAACTTCTTGGGGTCCGTCTCCGGCTCCATCCGGAAATTCATCTTGTAGATCACCCAGTCGCGGTTGTGGTTGGTGACCGATTTGAGCTCGCCGAAGGGGATGGTGACGACCGCGCCGCGGTGGTGGCGGAGCTGGAGGGAGCGGATGGAGATGTTCTCGACCTCGCCCCTCAGGTCGCCCTCGAGCTCGATGTACTCGCCCACGCGGAAGGCATCGTCGACGAGGAAGAAGATGCCCGAGAAGATGTCGCGCACCAGGGTTTGCGCACCGAAGCCGACGGCGATGCCGACGATACCGGCCGAGGCGAGAAGGGGGCCGATATTCAGCCCCGCTTCGGCAAGCGCGTAGAGGGCCAGGGTGACGACGAGGACGAGGCCGAGCGCGATGCGGAAGAGGGGCAGAAGGGTGTCGAGACGACTGGCGCCCCCCGGCTCGGCGTTGTCATCCTCCTCCGCGCCGGTGGAGGTCCGGCGCTCCTGCCACAGCACGGCGCGGATGAGCTGCCATGAGGCCCAGGCCGCGATGAGCGCCCAGAGCGTGTTGAGCGCCGCTGCGCGCCAGGACGGTGCGCCGGGCCCATGCGCGAGATCGAAGAAGTTGAAGCCCCAGAGCCGCGTGATCACGCCAACGGCGACGATGGCGAGCACGAGCCGCCAGAGCCGGACGAGCGCGGCGCGGAGGCGGCGGAGCCGCGGTGTGCTGCGCCGGGTGAGGGCCGCGGCGGTTTCGTGGCCCAGCCTGTCGAAGAGCGGCAGTGCCAGGAGGACCAGGATCGTGCTGGACGGCCCGCGCAGATAGAGCTGTCCGCTCTCGAGCCAGTTCAGGAGCCAGAAGCTGGCGGCGACGAAGATGTAGAGGAGCGCCAGGAAGGGGGCCGCGCGGGCGACGAGCCGCTGCCACGGCGTCTCTGCGGCGGCCTCCGCCTCCTTCTCCGTCTCGGGCAGCAGCCGCATGACCGCCGCGCTTATGCCGTGGCGGTGCCTCAGCACGGCGAGGATCAGCATGGCGGTCACGATCAGGCCGGTTGCGGCCACCGTCACCATTGCAGGCGGAAAGCCGAGGCCGAGCGTCGGGGCGAGCCCGGCGATGAGCCAGCCTGCGACAGCGACCGCGACGACGAGGCGCCCGGCGGAGACCACCGCCTGGGCGGCCGTATCGTCGACCGAGGCGATGCGCAGGCTCGGCACATCGGGCGCGAAGGCGCGGTTGAGGAGCACGATGAACGTCCAGCCGTTCGTCACGCCCGCCTGGAAGATCCAGATGTAGTCGGTGAGAGGGCCGAGCGGCGCTGCCAGCAGTCGGCCGAAGAGTGTGGTCGCGAGGCTGAAGGCGGCGACGGGCAGAAGGTCGATCAGCGTCAGGACGGCGGTGCGCGCGAGCCCCTCCCAGTAGCCCCGCTGCGCCATCTCGCCCGGTCGGCCGGACTCGGGGGGGCGATCCTCCGGCGGAGCGCCTGCGCGCTCTCCGGCCACGAGGCCGCGCCAGTGCCGCAGGAGCGCGATGGTGGCGAAGGCGGCAGCCAGCCCCGCACCGAGCATCAGCAGAAACGCCCCGAGAATGCCCCAGGGCCCGGCGCTGCCGAGCGCCAGCCGCTCGATCAGCCTGTCGCGCCATTCCTCGATGTTGCCGAGCGCCTCGCGCCAGCGCTCCATCCGCTCGGCGATCGTGACGAACATCGCGTCGAGCCGGCGCGTCGCATCGGCGATCGAGTTCATCTCAGAAGCACTGGCGGCTGCCGCTTCGTCCGCCTGGCGCTGTAGCTCCTCCCGCAGAAGCCTGCGCACCTGCTCGTCGCTGAGCTCGGCGAGCGTCGCATCGACCAGGTCGGGGGTGAGCGGGCTGGGAAGCGAGGGCGCGGCATCGTCGCCCTCGGAGGCCGTCTCCCCGGCCGCGAGCGCATGCGTGGGCGTCTGCGCCTCTGTGCCTAAGGGCAGGGCGCACAGAAAGACGAGGACCAGAAGGAGGCCCGCCACCGCTCTCGATCCGTTCATGCGATGCAGGCTTAGATGCATTGGCCCTCTTTGCAACTGCCAGCCACTGCGGAGGGGCCGCATCGTGCAGGCTTGCGGCTCCCTCCGCCGGCGTGGCGCCGCAGCCGGGGCCCCACGCCTATTCGCGCGCCACCGTCTGGCCCGCTGCCCGCGCCTCCTCCAGCGGTACGTAGTCGAGGGGGTAGGGCGACCAGCGGTCCCCGGCCTCCCCGTACTCGAAGCCGAGATCGTAGAGCGCGCCCATATAGACCGGATCGAAGAGGTCCTCCGCCTCCGCGTCGAACTCGGTCGGGATCGCGATGACGTTGAAGTCGATACCGTCCCGCTCGGCCACGGCGAAGATCCGGTAGATGTCGCCCGTGCCCGAACCGCCGATGAGCGAGGAGGCCGCCCGCCCGGCGATCGAGAAGATGCGCGGGCGTACGGGATCGTATGGTTTGCGCAGCTTGTTGTTGATCACGACATAGACGTCCCGATCGACATTCGCGCCCGTAACCTCGTCAAGGACGCGCGTGCTGAAGGCGGGACTGTAGAGGATCACCTGCTGTGTCGCGCCCCCGTCGACATGCATCTCGTCATAGCGCCGATCATCCTCGTCGAATACCGGGATCAGGACCGGGGGAAAGGCGGCGGGGATGGCAGAGGAGGCCTGCACGACGTCGTGGATCAGCCGCCGCCTGTCCGCATGACCGCTGGCCGCGATGGCGCCGATGTTCCAGACCACGGGGCGCGACGCATCGATGTTCGTGGTGCCGATGAGCAGGATCCGCCCCTCGCGATGCCCCCTGGCGAGCTCGTCGACAACCTCGGGTGTGATGTACTTCTCGATCAGCCGCCGATAGCCCGACGTGCTGAGGAGCGCGGTGCCGCCCGTGAGACCGGCAAAGATCGTCGGCGTGACGAGATCGGCCGTCGCGTAGGATGTATAGATCTCGCGGAGCGCATTGTCGTATTCGGGCCCGAGAAAGGCATAGAGCGCCAGGATCGCCCCGGTGCTGACGCCGCTCACAAAGCCGAACTGCGGCCGGTCGCCCCGTGCCGTCCACCCCGCGAGGAGGCCGGCGCCGAAGGCACCGTCCGGCCCGCCGCCCGAAAAGGCGATGCTGGAGAGCGTCTGGTGCCTGCGGCCGTTCCTTTCCAGATCCAGACGGGCCGCCTCGAGCCGCTCCCGAATGATCTCGGCCCGCAGACTGTCGCCCAGCGTGTCGCCGAACGCGCGGATGAAGCCCCCCTCGATGCCGTAGGGACGCGAAGTCTCGATCTTCTCCTCCGGTACCGGGAACCGCGCGATGACCGTGGTGCAGCCGGCAGCGGTGAGCAGCAAGCCGAGGCCAACCGCGCGCAAGAGGCGGTGCACCGCACGGCTCGGCCCATCAGAACTCGTGATATGAAACGACATGCCGAGACCTCCCGATCCATCGGCAATAAGCGAGCGATGACCCCGCCGCAACGATCTAAAGCCCGGAATGACGCAGCGTAGCGATCACGAAGGGAACGGATGTGAAACGTCTTGTGATACAACGGGTCCGGCGGTAACACCGCGATGCGGCGGCGCGAGGGGGCCCGTTCCATGCTGATCTTCGCAACGTTCGTGCTGTTCTCGTTTCCGTTGCTTTCGATGTTCCTGTTCCTGCGCTTCGGCACACAGCAGGGCATCGTATGGACCGTGCTGCTCGGCTTTCTCTTCCTGCCGCTCTATCCGCGCTACGACCTGCCGCTGCTGCCGGTGATCGACCGGCACAATGTCTACATGCTTTGCGCCGTCGTCTTTGCCTTCGTAGCCAGCAAGGGGCGCGGGCGGCGGCTGGCGGGGGTGGAAAGCTCGCTGCCCACCAACTGGCTGCCGCGAAGCAAGCTCGCCATCGCCCTGATCTGCTTTACGCTTTTCACTCCGATCGCAACGATCCTGACGAACTCCGACGCCGGCCCGTCGCGCTTCGGCTTTCTCGTGCCGGTGGCCTATACGGATATCGGCGGGCTGTTCTACGAGTTTGCACTGCCCGTGATGCTCTTCCTCGTTGCGCGCCGTTTCCTTTCGGACGAGCAGGGGATGATAACGATCCTCAAGGCCGTCGGCTTCTGCGGCGTGATCTATGGCGCCCTGATCTTCGTGGAATGGCGGCTGAGCCCGATGCTCAAGTTCTGGGTCTACGGGATCTGGGACATCAACTGGTCCTTCGTGATGCGCGGCACGGGCTTCCGGCCGGTCATCTTCATGTCGAACCCGCTTCAGACGGCGATCTTCCAGGCCATGGCCTGCGTGAGTGCGGTGGCGGTCTTCCGCTCCTCCACGGGCGGAGACCGGACGCTCTGGCGCATGATCTCGCTCATCAATCTCGCCTGTCTTCCCTTCACGCTCAGCATGGCGGCGATCGTGATCGGGTTCGGGATGTCTCTCTTCGCCTTCATCGGGAGCAAGAAGCAGATCCTCGCGATCCTGGCGCTCGCGGGTGCGTTCGCCTTCACCTATCCGCTGCTGCGCACGGCGGAGGTGGTGCCGACCGGGGCGATCCTGGCGGTTGCGGGCCAGATCTCTGAGGATCGCAGGGCCTCGCTCGCCACTCGGTTCCGTTCGGAAGACCTCTATATCGAGCGCACGTTGGACCGCCCGCTCTTCGGCTGGGCACAGCGTCAGCGCGACATGCCGCGGAACGAGAAGGACGAGCCTATCGCGATCCCGGACAGCTTCTTCATCATCGTGCTGGCACAGCGCGGGCTGGTGAGCTTCATCGGGATCTTCGGGCTCTTCACGCTGCCGCTCATCATGCTCTGGCGACGGCGCCGAACGGCGCCCATCGGTCACGTCATCCTGGGGCTCGGCCTCATGGTGACCGTGTCGGTGGCGGACAAGCTCCTGAACTCCTTCTTCACGCCGCTCCTCTTCCTCGCGAGCGGAGCGATTATGGGGCTCACGGAGCGGGTGGTGTTCCGTGAGGCGGACGAGGCGGCGCGCGCGCGACGCGCGGCGCTCGAGGTCGAGCGGAGCAAGTGGCGTGGGCGCAAGGGACTGGGGCAGTCGCAGGGCGGTGCGCTCAACGCAAGGCGGCCCGGAACGCCCGGCGTCCAGGGCGGTCATGCCCTCGCTCGTCCCCGCCGCTAGCCGGCAGGGCCGATTGGCGCGGAAGGCGCCCATCCTCTCCGCGACCGTCGCCGTCCGATGCTGGACGTCCTCCGAGTGTGGTCGCGCCGGAGCCTTGCCGGAGGCCGCAATGCCGCGCGCCTAGCGGTCTGCACCGCGGGTATTCGGTGCCCCCGAGAGGTCCCGGGTCATGCCCGCGACGCTCAACTTCGCGCGCTGGTTGACTGAAAAGGCGCGCCATCCATCGACGGCGCGCCCTCATTCGCTTCCCGGATCCGGTCGTCGGAGCGCCGCTCGCCCCGCGCCGGTCCGTCGGCTCAGCGGGTCTCGGCGGTCTCCAGCTTCGGCACGAAGCGGGGCAGACGGTCCATGACACCGACCAGCATGTCCTGCATCCGGGCCTCCGCCTTCGCCACGCCCTCGTTGCGCAGGATCGGCGTCGTCAGGCGAACCAGCGCACCGTCCGAGCGGCCAAGCACGATGGCGTCCCGCAGGAGGGCGATCTTGGCGTAGTAGTCCACCGCCGTGCGCCCGCCATACTGCTCGAACCAGTAGTAGACGAGGAGCTGCTGGCCGTCCTTCTCGATGATCGCGCGGTTCACCGGCAGAGGCTCGTGATAGCCGATGGCCGCCGAGATATCCGGCCGGCTCAGCTCCGCAATCTCCCATCCGCCAGCCGGCAGACAGACCTCGGGCGAATGGATGCCGCCCCGCGTCTGATCCTCGTACCAGGCGATGAATAGGTTCACATCCGCCGGTCCGCCCCCGGGCTTCATGTAGCTTGCCGAGACATAGTCGGTCGCCGCCAGCGCCTCCGCGATCTCGGGCTCGAGGAAGCGGTTCGAGACCTGTTCCCACCCGCCGAGCGCCAATGGGAAGGTGCCGAGCGGCTCACGATCCACTTGCGGCGCCGCACGCGAGGGCGCGAAGCTCCAGGCAGCGGCCGTCACCGCCATGATCGCCGTGACGGTGGTGAAGGCCGGCGACAGCCGGATGTGGCGCAGACGCGCGAACTGCGGCGCGACGCCTTCCGTCTCGAGGTCCAGCGCCTCGGCCAGCGACATCTGCGTGTCGCGCTGCATCATCAGCATGAGCTTGGCGAGGCCGAAGAGGATGACCACGCAGGTGATGAAGATGACCCAGCCCTCGAGGAAATGGCTGAAGCCCATCGCGTGCTCGATGCCGAAATTGTCGACCATCACACCGATGATACCGATCCGCACGGAGTTCATCAGCACCGTGATCGGCGCCGCCGAGAGGAGGAGCACCGCCTTGTGCCAGGTCGGGCCCTTATAGAGCGTCGCGAAGATGTAGCTGAAGCTCATGATGGGGAAGAGGTATCTGAGCCCCGAACAAGCATCGGCCACATGCAGCTTGTAGACGCCGAGATCGATGATGTTCCCGTCGAGAAATACCGGAACGCCCGCCATCATCACGAACTGCACGCCAAGCTCGGACGATATCTCGCGCAGGAAGATCGAGACCTTCCAGTAGAGCGTACCCGGCAGGGGCAGCATGAAGACGAGATGCAGCACGCCCGGCCAGAAGAGCCGGCCGACCTTCCAGCCGAAGCTGGTGACCAGGATGCCCGCGACCCAGACGATGATGGCATAGGCCACGATATCCGGAATGCGGCTGAATTTCCCGAGGAGCGCCAGCGCGACTGCTCCGAGGATGATGAGGATGCCAGGCCACCGGTCCGCCACCGGTCCGTCGTTTTCCGGTATCGTCTTGAGTTGACGCAGGAAAAGCAGACCCGAGAGGAGCGGGATCAGCGGGCCGTGGCTATACTCGGCCAGCTGCCAGCCATCGACCAGGGCCAGCAGGCCCTCCTGAAATACCACCGCCGCAATGGCGACATTGAAGAGGAACAGCAAAAAACCCTGGCTTCGCAGCACCTGAGCCGCGCCAGAGAAGCGTTCCATCGAAAGCGTGCCAGCAGACATCGAAGCCCCTCGCCCATACCACCGGCTTCCCTTACCAGAGGTTGTGGGTGTTCAAAAAGGCAACTTCGCGGTTTTTGCGCTCCTGACGCGGTTGTGATGGGCTCTGTCCCGTTGCGGTGCAGCACGATGTGGGCGCGGCTGTCCGCGCCGGTCGGCTTCTGATGCGTCAGTGCACCGGGGTACGCAGTGTTTGCTCTGCCTGACGCTGGAGACGAGGGTCGGGCGGATCGTCGTCTCGCGCGCCGCCGCGATCTATGATCGTCCCGCGTCTATGCCGTTCTGCGGAAACGCCCTGTTGGCGCCCGCCAGGCCCTGCGACATCTTCACGCTCACCACGAAGCATGTGGCCCGGAAGGGTCCATGCGCCTGCGGGCTCTCCGCCATCGCGCCAAGCTCCTTAGACGCGTTCCGGTGGCAGCCCGGAATGCGTCGCCTTTGACGGCCCGAGACTGCTTCATTGAGGGTCCTTGTACTCGATCAGCTCACCCTGGCGGCCACGCAGACGGGCCGCGGCGAAGGAAAGGGCGCCGCCGAGCTCTGCGCCTTTTCCCAACAGCGTGAAGAACCCGTAGGCCATGGCATCGCGCCACGGATCCCCGCGCGATGCGCGCCGGCCGCGCGCGATACGGAGCGCCTGCACGGCAGAGAGGCCAAGGGCGGCGACGATAGCACCACCCGCCAGCACGGGCATGTTGAAGACAAGCGCGGAAACGATGCCGACGAGTACAAGCCCGGGCAGACCGGCGCCCCAGAGGCCGATGCTGAGGAGCGTGCGCCGGTGGTACCGCTCCGGCCCTCGCCCGTGGAGCGCGTAGCCCTCCGCCGCCGCCCAGCCCGCCCGCCGCGCCCGCCGCGACCATTGGCCGAAGCGCGTCAGCGCCGCGTCATGGCGCGTCATGGGTGCGTCCAGCCGGTGGATGCGCCAGCCTGCGCGCCGTAGGCGGAGGCAAAGCTCCGGCTCCTCGCCGGCGATCAGGCTCTCGCGGAAGCCGCCTGCGTCCTCGATTGCCTCGCGGCGCATCAGCGCGTCCCCGCCGCAGGCCGCTGCCTCGCCCGGTGGCGTGTTCCATTCCATGTCCACGAGGCGGTTCCAGATCGTGGCCTCGCGAAAGCGTTCCTGCCTGCGCCCGCAAACCACCGCGTGACGCGCCTCGCGATCGAGAAAGGCGACGGCGGCGTCGATCCAGCCCGGCTCCAGCACACAGTCCCCGTCGATGAACTGGACGTAGGAGGGCGCCTTGCCCTGTGCGCTGAGCCGGGCGAGCCCTGCATTGCGCCCGCGTGCGGCGGTAAAGGGGCGGGCCGGGTCGAGCACCACCACCGTGGCACCCAGCCGCTCTGCCGTCTCAGTGCTGCCATCGGTCGAGCCGCTGTCGACATAGACGATTCGCGCGACCCGGCCCCTGAGGCTTTCGAGGCAGCCGACAAGCCGTGCGCCCTCGTTCCGTCCGATCACGACGGCGCCCACGCGCGCCCCCGCGGTGGCGGCGCTCACAGGATCTTCAGGAGCGCGGCCACCGGGTCCCCTGCCGCGGGCCCGACGATAGCGGCGTTCTGGTCGGTGGCGAGGCGGGGCAGGCGTGGCGCGCTCACCTGCCGCCCGGGCGTAGCCGCCGCGAGATAGGTGCAGAGCGCTTCCCCGGCCGCTTTCGCCGCCGCGTATTCGGCAAAGCGCGGCTCGGGCGCCGTCACGAAGACGGTGGAGGGGTAGAGGAGCCGCGCCGCGCCGGGCAGCGCTTCGGCAATCCGCGCGAAAGCGTCGACGAAGAAGGCGCAGTAAGCCGCGAAGAGCGCTACGTCGAACCCGCCAGGTGCGGCCCCCTGCCGGATCTTCGGCGCGGCGAAATAGGCGAGGTCGGTGATCCCCGAGGGCAAGGGTGGCAGCGGTGCGGCGATGTCCAGCGCCAGCGCCTCGGCCTTGCCCCCCGCCGCTCCGATCTCCGCGGCCACTGCCTCGGCCTCGGCCGCGCCGCGGGCGTAGGTCAGCGTCACCTGCGCCCCCCCGGCGGCCAGCAGCTTGGCCGCCGCCTCGCCGAGCCCTCGCGACCCGCCGACGACCAGCACGTGCCGGCCCGCAAAGGCATCGGCCGCCCGCCCGGCACCGGCAAGGCGCGCCGCCGCGTCAGACGCCGTCAGCTGAGCGACGGCGGCAGGGCGGAGGAAGGCCGTGAGCGTTCCCGCAATGCCCCCACCATCGACCTCGATCTCTGCGAGGCGCAGCTCGGGATGGAAGAAGCCGCAGCGCCAGTCGAGCGCCGCCGCTGCCTGCGTCTCCGCCCCGTCGCCCGGCGCCGCGACGTCGATATCGAGCTCCGAATACAGCGAATGAAGCCCCGGGCAATGCATGCCGACGATCCGGGTGGTGGCGAGGAGGGCCGCGACAAAGCCCGGATCGGCGCCTGCCGCCAGCGCGGGAAAGAGGGCGGCGAGCCGTTCGCGCGAAACCGCCAGCGCCACCTTCCCCGCCGCCGATGGCAGCGCGTCCGCATCCAGCACGTCCGGCACGTCGAGAGGGGTGGCCGGACCATCGGCAGGCGCGGGCAAGGGGGGCACGCCGGTGGGCGACCGCGTCAGTGCGACTTCGGCGCAATGCCTGCCATCTACCGTGATCTCCGCCGTATCACCCGACCAGCGGAGCACTGCGTCGCGATTGAGCAGCACAGGGTTCTTGAAGCCCGCGCGGATATTGTCCGGGGTCGCCAGCCCGCCACCCGCCGCCGCCCGCGCCTCCAGCGCCCAGAGCACGAGGTGCACGCCATGGACCACCGGCTCGCCGAAGAGGGTCCGCCGCGCTGCCACCGGGTCTACGTGGATCGGGTTCGCGTCTCGGCTCAGCGCGGCGAATGCCTCCTGATCCGGCAGCGTGAAGCGGCGGGTCGCGTCGGTCATCGGCGGTCGGTCATGGCGGGTCGCGGTGGGCGCATCTCAGGCGGCACGCGCACGTTCGGCAGCGACCGCGGCGGCAAGCGCGGGATAGGTCCGGATATCGCCCAGCACCTCGCCGGGGATACGGATGGCGAGGCGGCGCTCGATTTCCATCGCGAGCTTCAGGTGGCCGAGACTGTCCCAGCGTGCCACGCTCTCCATCGATGCCTCCTCCAACGGCTCGTCGGGGCCGAGACGGAAGATACGCCGGAAAAGCCCGTCGAGCGCCGGATCTGCCGACGGCGGCGGGGCAGAGGCCGCGCCCTCGGACGGAGAGGCGGTTGGGGCAGGAGCCTGCGCCCCATCGCGTCTGCAATCGCCGCTGCGCACGGCCGCAGCAGCAGCGGTTGGCGTGAGGCTGAAGGGCAGGGCAGCGGGGGCCGCCTCCGGGCCCTCGATCTCGAAATAGGCCGGCATTGGGGCGGGGCCGTCGGCCGCAAGATCGCGCCGATAGAGCCCGCCCTCACCCGCATCCGCGATGTCGACGCGCGCGAACCCGCTCGCCGCGAAGACACCGCGGCAGGGCGTGTTGCGCGGCGTTTCGATCACTGGGGCGAGGAGGACCGGTGCACCGAGTGCCGCCGCCCGGGCCGAGGCCCAGGCGGCGATGGCATGCTCGACCGTCCGGCCCAGCACGCGGCAGGACAGAACGAAGCTGTCGACCCAGAGCGCGCCGTCCTCACTTCCCGCGGTGACGGTAGGCTCCTCCGCATAGGCCGCCGCCATGGCTGCATCGGGCCGGAGCGCGAGGACGCCCATCAGCTCAGGTGCCGCGTGCCGGTCTTCATAGCCCACGGCATAGACCTCACCGCCCTCGGCCAAAATGCGCTCGACGGCTGCTGCATCATGCCGGCGCGTCGTCGTGTTGAACTGGTTGGTCTTGACCAGGAGTTGCAGCACGCGTTGCCGGGTCATCTCGCCGAAGGGTTCGAAGCGGAGCTTCATGCCGAGATCGCGGTAGAAGTCCTCAACGCTCTCGAAATTCCGCCGCCCGGCATTCACGCGCCCCCGCACGCGGTACTGCGCCGTGCGCTTGAGGTCGGAAGCGGTCAGCGTCAGCGTCTCTAGGAACGGGTTGTCGAGGAGCCAGCCGGCCAGCGCCTCGGGCGCCTTCGGGAACTCGGGCACGATCGCTGCGGGCAGGTTCTTGCGCATCTTCGCACGTTCAACCGCATTGTCGTCGATGAACATCATGCTCGCCTCGCCGAGGCCGAGCTCGTCGAGCATCGCGGCGACATTCTGCGACTTCTCGTTCCAGTCGATGCGATGCGCCACGAAGTCGTCGGGCGTCAGCACCATCTCGGGATGCTCCGTGACCATGCGCATCGCCACGTCCTCGTCGTTCTTGGAGGCAATGGCCAGCGCTATGCCGCGGGTGGCGAGGGCGCGGATCGTGGCCTGGAAGGTCTGGTATGCGGTGCCGGGATAACTGCCGCCGAGCGCCACGCCCTCGATCCCTTCCTCCCCGATCACGCCGCCCCAGAGCGTATCGTCGAGGTCGAGGACGAGGAGGCGCACGGTCTGGCCGCGGAGCGCGAGGAGCGCGCCGAGCGCGCGCCGGGCGAGGCGGGCGGCGAAGGCCTCGCCGAAGGGCACGCGGCCCATGTGCCAAAAGCCGGCGGGCGCCGCGGCGTCGAGCCCCACCTCGGCGATGAGCGCGTCCGTGTCGATGAGATGCACGTCGGCCATGTCCGCCACCGCCGCCTCCAGCATCGCGTTCGCGCGGGCGACGAGATCTGTGGCGCCGAGCGGTGTGCCCTCCGGCCCCAGTGCCGTGTCGGCGAGGCCGAGCGGCGAGCGGGAGAAGCGGGCGAGCCGGAGGACGAGGATCGGTCCGGTCAGCGCCTCGCGCGCGCTCTCGACCAGGCCCAGAAGCGGCTCGAGCGCCGCCACCACCGCCGCATCCCGCTCCGCTGCGGGCAATGCGAGCGGATTGGCCAGAAGATCGCCCAGCACCTCCTCCGCCCGTTCCGCGACAAGGCTTGCGGCCGTGCCCTCGGCCATACGCGTGCGGAGATCTGAGTCCTCGTCGAGCAGCGCCATGCGCGCGGTGCCGAAGGGCGGGACGACGGGCTCGACCGCGAGGCCGATGCGCCGCGCCGCCTCCTCGAAGCTCATCGCCAAATAGTCGAGATTGGCCGAGCCGAGGAGCGCGATGCGCCCCATTTGGCGCACCGTCGCCAGCATCGGCGTCTCGTCTGCCAGCTCGGGATCCGTCGCTTCGAATGGGTGCCCGAGAGGCGCCGTCGTCGCCACCGCCTGCCCAGGCGCCGCTGTCGGGACCGTGGACGCGTCGGCCGAGGCTTCGGCGGCCGCCGGCTTCGCGCGGGCGACGACTTGCGCTGGATTGCCCATGACGGTCGCGCCCTCGGGGATATCCGTCATGACCAGCGCGTTCCCGCCGATCTTGGCGTCATCGCCCACATAGACGGCGCCGCCGATGACGGCGCCCGCGCCGATATCCACCCGGTTGCCGATGATCGGCAGGGCTGCGTTGCGCCCGGTCTGGCCCACGCCGATTGTGGTGTTCTGCCGGATCTGCACGTCGTTCCCGATGGCGCGGCAACCGAGCACGATGCCGCCGTGGTGCCAGATGCGCACGCGCCTGCCGAGCTTGACCGTGTACCAGAGCGAGATGCCGCCGAAGACCTCCACCAGCTTGAACATGAGGAGGTAGAGGAGTGTCGCGGGCGCACGGACGAGCTTGGGCTGGTCCATCCGCCAGTTGCCGAAGCGGCTGGTGAAGACGGCCCAGAAGCCCTGCTCGAGGATCTTTCGCTCATGCGTGCGGAAATCCTCAGCCACCAGGGCCCAGAAGGAGAGGCCGGGGGGATTGTCGTTCCGCCGTCCCCGCTCGGCGACCGGAGGCACGGCGAAGCGGGCCTCGGCGGCGCGAAACGCGTCGGACGCGCCATCGTCCGGCTCGGCTGCGCCGAGGGAGGGGGCGCGGACGCCTGTACCCGCATGCCCCCCCTCGGCGGACTGAGCCCAGGCGAGGCGCGAGGCGGGTGGCGGGGCGAGGCGGGCGAAGAGCACGTGTCTGGCAAAGTCCCCGATAAAGGTTGCGTCGAAGTCGGGCCGGCGGCCCCTCAGACGACGCTGCAGCCCACCGAGCGCCATTGCGGCGATGCGGGCGGCGGCGATCGCGCGGGCAGCCAGCGCCCCGTAGTTGCGGGAAAAATAGCGCGCCCAGGCTTCGAAACGGTAGGCCGGCGTGCGGCCCGCCCGTGCCTGACCGTCCGTGATCCCTGTCGCGCTGCCCGCCTCATGGGCGAAGCGCGCCTCCGGCAGGTGCCAAGCCTCCCATCCGAGATCGGCACCGCGGCGTTGATAGTCTACTTCCTCGTAGTAGAGGAAATAGCCCTCATCCATGTCGCCGAGCGCCTCCCAGGCCTCCCCGCGGATGAGCGTCGCCGTACCAGTCACCCAGTCGACGCGGCTCGGCGCCACGAGACCCTCGATCACGGTCGGAAAGCGGCGGACGAGCGGGCCGAAACCGAGGGAAGCGGCTATCTCGCTGCCGGCCGACGGGAAGCGGAAGGCGCCGGGCCAGCTCGAGCCGTCCGGATGCGTCAGCCGCGGTCCGATGAAACCCGCTCGCGGCACCGCGTGCATAAGCCGCTGCATGGCCGCGAGTGCGCCTGGCTCGACGCGCGCATCGGGGTTGTGCAGGAGCACGGCCTCGGGCGCCGGGCGTGTGCCGGAGGCCGTGGCCCCTCGGATGGCGCGGAAGGCGAGGTTGTTGCCCGCCGCGAAGCCGCCATTGACCGGCGACGCGATGAGCGTGACGCGATCCCGCCAGCCCCGCGCCTCGATGGCGGCGGCCAGCGACTGCGCATCCGCACCCGGGCTCGCATTGTCGACCAGGTAGACGTGGTGATGCGCGCCCTCGAGCCGTTCGAGCTCCGCAAGAAGGGCAGGGACGGCATCGATGACCATCCCCGCCGTCCGGTAGCTCACGATGGCGACGGCGATGCCGTCCCGGTCCGGGCTCTCGACCGCCGTCATGGCTCGGGCCTTGGGCTCAGGCGCGCGGCAAGGGCGGCGAGGGCGAGCCCGGGCAGGAGCGCGAGGCAGGCCAGATACCGTGCGCCGAGCCGTCGAGGCTCCCGCCCCAGCCGCCAGGCCCATTCGAGCGCGAGGCGGCGCAGGAGGCGCGGCGCCCGGACCTGCTCCCCGGCCGTGAAGTCGAGCCCCGCGCCGAGGCTCGCGAAGCCGCAGTGGGGGAGCGCGGCGCGTGCCCGTGCGGCCAGCCGTTCCTGCTTCGGTGCACCGAGGGCGAGCAGGCAGAGCCCCGCGCCGCTCCCTCCGACGGCGTCGATCACGGCCGCCCCCTCCGCGCCGTCCGGATCGAAATCCCGCGACGGGGCATGGGTGAGCGCGATACTGAGGCCGGGATGCTCCGCCTGAAGCCGCGCAGCGGCGGCGGCCAGCGTCTCCGGCGTGCTACCGACCAACGCCAGCGGCACGCCCTCCGCGCTTGCGAGCGCGGCGAGCGGATCCACGAGATCGGCGCCGGGAACGAGCGCGAAACGCTGCCCGGCGAGGCGCGCGAGCCAGACCACCGGGTTGCCGTCCGCTGTGACGAGGTCATGCGCCGCGTAGGCGCGGGCGAAGGCGGGGTCGCGCCGAAGCTTCACCAGATGGTCGAGATTGAGCGTCGCGAGCGCGAAGCCGCGCCGGGCGTGCAGCCGCTCGCGGATCTCCGCCAGCAGCGCCTCCGCGCTGCGGACGGTCAGCACCGCGTCGCTGCCGGGCAGACGGAAGCCCTTGCCGGTTTCATGCCCACGCTCGCCAGCCACAGCGACAATGCCGCGCGGCGTGGCCGCTGCGGTCGACACAGCCTCGACGGCCCGGTTCACGCCACCGCCTCCGCGCCGAGGGCGCCGGGAGTTATGCCGGGTCGCGCTCGCCAGCGCGCTGCCCCAGTCGCATCGATCTCCGCGATCGCGCGGTGCTTGCCTACCATGAGCGCGCGGCGTTGATAGCGGCGGATGAAGGCGCGCAGGCTTGGGTCGTCGTGCTGCGGCGCGCTCTTCACCCAAGCTTCGACAAACCCCCACGCCATCGAGAGCCCCCCTGTCACGTAGGGCGGATGGGTCATCCGGAAGATGCAGGTGGCGAAATAGTAGAGCGGGTCGGAGCCCATGAACCATTGCCCCGCGCCGTGCCGCCGCCGGCCTACATGGATGTTCGCTTGGGAGCTGCCCATGGGGCGCAGATGCTCGAAGCGCAGCGCCTCCTCGTCCCAGCTTTGCGCCATCCAGCCGAGCTGGCGTGCCTTGTGGCAGTCGATGGCGTCCCACATGACGCCGCGCACGAAGCCGCCGATCTGCTCGAAGCATTCACGGCGATAGAACTTGGTCATGCCGACCGACATCTCGTCCCCGCATTTTTCGCTGACGAGGCGGCCGGAGGGGAGGCGCATGTAGGGCTTGCCCGAGCAGGTGCCGAGGCGAGGCTCGGCCTCCATCCGGTCGATCAGCGTCTCGAAGTACCGGTGCGGCAGGTCGAGATCGAGGTCGAGCTTGCAGAGGTACGGATAGGGCGCCTCGAGCGCCGCATGGCCCGCATAGAACGCCTCGACGACGCCAGGACCCACGGCGCGATGGCCCCTGTCCGGCTTCTTGACGATCCGCAGGCATGGATGGCGCGCGGCATATTCTGCCAGGATCGCCGGCGTCTCATCGGTCGAGCCGTCATCGACCACGATCCAGCGCGCTGGCCGCAGGCTCTGCGCCAACACGCTATCCAGCGTGCGCCGCATATACGCCGCCTCGTTGCGGCACGGCGAGATCAGCACGTAGTCCCGCGGCGACATGGTCATCCTCGCTGGCCCCCAAGCCTCGCAGGCCGCCCGGCCCCCACCGTCCGCGCCCCGCTGCACCCGTTCTGCAAATACCGGAAATGGTGCAGAGCGACAAGAACACGAGTGTGCGCGGAACCGATGAACGCCGCCTTGCGCGCCTGCCTAGTCCAGCCCCGCCGTGACCGCGCAGCCGTGCCGCCGAAG
>JBCCDG010000051.1:0-25716 GCA_039030915.1 Pseudomonadota bacterium
CCTAGGCGCGGGCGGCAAACCCCGGGTTCTTGGCCCGGGCGCCGGCCCTGCGAAGGGCCCGACGGCCGCCCAGGGCCCGAACGGCGCGCGCCAACGGCGGTGACAGGGCCATATCCCACGGCGTCGAACCCATGGACGAGCCAGAGAGTGTCGAGAAGCCGGTACCACCCAGCACAGTGACGTAGGAGAGCCGTCCCCGCACGCGACCGAGAAGGGCGTCGATGGCGTTGAACATCCGACCGCCGAGCCCGGTCTGAAAGAAGATCTCCCCCATCAGCAGGAAGAGCGGGATCGGCACGAGGGCGAAGGTGGTGAGCGCGCCGAGCCCGTTGTTGAGAAGCTGCAGGATCCCCGCCTCGCCCCCCATGAAGATCCAGGCGCCGAGGATGTTGGCCGCGAGGAACGCCAGCGCCACGGGCATGCCGATGGCCATGAGCGCCATGATCGTGCCGAGGAGAAGGGCGAGCGCCTCGAACCAGGGCATCACTCGTGGATCCCCGCCTCGCCGGAATGGAGCAGGTCGGGTCCGAGCACGAAGCGCGCGAACTCGACGGCCATGAGGCCGAAGGAGATCGGGAAGGCGATGGTCAGCAGCCAGCGCGGGAAGAAATAGGCGCGCACGTCATAGTCCCCGCGCTCGATGTTCTGCAGGCAAAGCTCGACGCCCTTCCAGGCGAGCACGGCCGAGACTACGACGCAAAGCGCCGCAACGAGGCGGCTGACGACCCGCGCCGCGGGGCGGGGCAGCGCGGCGGTGGCGAGCTCGATATGCACATGCCCCTTCTCGCGGACCAGCCAGGGCGCGCCGAGCATGGTCATGTAGAGAAGCCCGTACTCCGTGGACGTGAATAGCCATGCGAAGGGCTGCAGCCCCAGATTGCGCATCGTCACCGAGACGACGATGGCCACCATCAGCCACACGAGCACGGTCGCGGCGATGACGGCCATGCCGTTGAGGAGGATCAGGTAACCGCGGGGGAGGGTGTGCATCACGCGTGCGCCCCCGGACGTAGAGGCATGAGCGCTTCGCCCTCATGGTCCGTCGTGATCAGGACCGGGTCCTCGACCTCCCCGCGTCCGAACACACCCTCGGCGTCGATCCCGAGATGGCCGAGATAGTCGAACAGCATCGCGCGAGTCAGCCTCTGTCGCTTTGAGCGTCGGCGGTAGGCGGCGAGGTCCTCGAACGGCAAGGGATCGCCTTCATCTGACCATTTCCAACGGCCAAGGTCGCGGAAGGCTGCAACGCTCCGACGGACCTTGGACCCGCGCACCACGCGTAGATGTTGCGTGAGATCGACTCCAAAGGTGACGGGCGGGATATCGGCCGGCATGTCACGGCCGATCGTCGAGGAAACTGAGATGATCTCGGCGCCGTAGCGCTCGGAGCGCATCTGATCTGTCAGCGGCATGAGCCTGTGCAACGGGTCCTCGACCATGGTGTAGCGTGGCGCGGACCGGACGCGCGATAGGCGTATGGCGCCCCTTAGCGGGAAGTGCCGCCCGACCGTGGCCACATGGGTCCCGTCGCCCCGCATGCGACGATCGGGATGGTCGCGGATCGCGGCGATCTCCGGCCCGAAGCGTTCGCCGGGCCGCGCGGCCGCCCCGCGGAGAAGGTGGAAGGTCCACCAGTGGCGCGTGCCGTCTTCATCCACCATGCCCGCGCGGGCATCCGCGAACTCCGCGGCCACCACGGTGTCGTAGGGCGCGTCGACGAACATCGCCGCCAGATGCGGTATATGGGCGAGGGGATCCATGCAGCGGGGGCGCGGTTGGGCAGGGCCGGGGAGCATGTGCGCTCCCGGCCCCGCTCCGCTCCTCAGTCCTTTGCGGGATCGTAGAAGAGCTCGATCAGCCGATCGTAGTTGGCCGTGCCGCCGGGCTGCTCCTCCATGAGGCCGCGCATCCGCTCCCACGTCTTCTCGCGGGCCGCGGCGAGGTAGTTGGCCGCCGCCTCGCCCTCGAGCGTCACCGTCGTCATGCCGTTCTCCTCAAGCGCGGCAAGCTGCTCGGTGGCCAGCGCGCCAAGCTTCGCGGCACTCGCCGCCTCGTGCTCGATGGCGACCTCCTGAACGATTGTGCGCGCCTCCTCCGAGAGCCCGTTCCACTTCTCGAGGTTCACGATCACACCGAGATCGGTGGAGAAGAAGCAGGGCTCGATACGGTAGCGCACGAACTCATCCCATTTGAGATCGGCAAGGCCGATCTGGGTCCACCCCGTCGCGTCCACCACCCCGCGCTCGAGGCCAGAGTAGACGTCCGTTGTGGGCAGATCGATCACCTGCGCGCCCAGATACTCGGTGAAAAAGGCGTTGTAGACCGCGTTGCCGCGCAGCTTGATGCCCTCGACCGACAGGTTGCCGTCCGCATCGAACTCGGGCTCGTTCACGGTCCAGAGGTTGTAGCAGACATTGGAATCGAACCAGCCGAGGTACTTCACACCCATCTTTTCCTGATGGATCTCGTCGATGAGCGCGATGCCGCCGTTCTCCCGCGTCTCCGGCCCGGTGAGGTTCGAGCCGACGAGCGCATCCTTCTCGGGGAGCGCGCCCGCATAGAAGCTGCCGGGCGTGTAGACCATGTCGACCACGCCATTCCTCACCGCGTCCGGCTGCTGGAACATGCCGATGGCCTCCGGGCCGCCGCGCACATCGATGCGCACCACGCCCTCGCCCCGCTCGTTCACCTTGTCGACGAATTCGAGGAAGCTCTGCGTGTAGATCAGCGTGGTCGGGAAGGCGTGGACGGCGCTCAGCACATCCTCGGCCAGCGCGTTGCCGCCGAGGAGCGTTGCGGAGGCGGTGAGGGCGCCCATCAGTCTCATGCGCATCTGAGTACTCCTTGTTCTTTCGGGGACGTCAGCCTGACGCCCCTCTCCCTGTCGTTGCGTCGTCTGTGTCGAGGCCGGCAGGCCAGGCCCAAGCCCGCTCCCGTCTTCGTTCCGCGGCGAACGCCGCGATGGCGGGGCCGTGCTGCGCGGTCATGTCGATATCGTCCCAGCCCTTCACGAGCTTCGTGCGCCAGGTGTCGTCGAGCGTGAAGGCGTGCTCCTCTCCGTCGAAAGCGAGGATGCGGCGCTCGATGTCGACGGCAATGCGGGCGGGGCAGCGAGCAAGGAGGCGGGCGCCGAGGTCCTCCCCGATCTGCGCCGGCAAGAGGCCGTTATTGACCGCGTTGGACGCGAAGATGTCCCCAAAGGACGGCGCGAGAACGGCGCGGATGCCGTGGTCCACGAGCGCGTAGACCGCCGCCTCACGGGAGGAGCCACAGCCGAAATTGCGGCCTGCGACGAGGAACTCGGCGCCCTCGAGGCGAACCCCGTCGAAATCTCCGTTGCGAAGGTCATGAAGCAGGAACTGCCCATAGCCCTCCGATCGCGGGGTGGACATGAAGCGCGCTGGGATCAGCTGATCGGTATCGATGTTGTCACGCGGAAGCGCCGCCGCCCGCCCCTCCGCGTACATCCAGCCGCTCACGCCACCGCCCTCCCTTCCAGCATCGGGCGGACATCCGTGAGCGCGCCCGCCACCGCGGCGGCAGCCACCATTGCGGGGCTCATGAGGTGCGTGCGCGCGCCGGGCCCCTGCCGGCCGCGGAAGTTGCGGTTCGTGGTCGAGGCGCAGCGCTTGCCCGGCGCCACCCGGTCCCCGTTCATCGCCACGCACATGGAGCAGCCCGAGCCCACCCAGTCGAGCCCTGCGCCAATGAAGATCCGATCGAGCCCCTCCGCTTCCGCCTGCGCCTTCACGAGCCCCGATCCAGGGGATACGAGGCCAGGTACCTTCGCACGCCGCCCGGACAGGACGGCGGCCGCGAGGCGCAGGTCCTCGATCCGGGCATTGGTGCAGGACCCGATGAAGACCTGGTCGATAGGCGTGCCCTCAAGCGGCCGGCCCGGCGCGAGATCCATGTAGTCGAGCGCCGAGCGAATACGCTCCGCCTCGCCCGCATCGACGCGCGCGGGATCGGGCACGGTGCCCGTGATCGGCAGTGCGTCCTCGGGGCTCGTGCCCCAGGTCACAATGGGGGCGATCGTGCCGGCGTCAATCACCTCCTCCCGATCGAACGCCGCGCCCTCATCGGTCGCAAGCGCGGCCCAGTCCGCTTCCGCCCGTTCGAGCGCGGCACCCTCAGGCGCAAAGGGTCGGCCCTTCACATAGTCGAGGGTCACGTCGTCCGGCGCCACCATGCCGAAACGGGCACCACCCTCGATAGAGAGGTTGCAGAGCGTGAGCCTGCCCTCCATCGACAGCCCGCGGACAACCGGGCCAGAATACTCGATGGCATGCCCGCGCGCCCCGTCCGCGCCCAGCCGGGCGATCCAGCCGAGGGCGATGTCCTTGGCGCCGACCCCCGGGCCGAGCCGACCCTCGACCGTCATGCGCATCGCCTTCGGCCGCTTTTGCCAGACCGTCTGGGTCGCGAGCACGTGTGCGACCTCCGTTGCCCCGATGCCGAAGGCGATCGCGCCGAAGGCGCCATGGGTCGAGGTATGACTGTCCCCACACACGATGAGCAGCCCCGGCAGCGTCAGCCCCTGCTCCGGCCCCATGACATGCACGATGCCGCGCCGCGGATCGTCGAGCCCGAAGCAGCGGATGGCATGGCGCCGGGTGTTTGCCGCCAGCGTCTCCACCATGCGCGCGATCTCCGGGCCGGCGGCCGCGAGCGCGCCCCGTGTCGGGGCATAGTGGTCAGCCACGCCGAAGGTGAGCTCGGGATGGGCGACCTCGAGCCCCCGCTCGTCGAGCTTGGCGAAGGCATGATGCGAACCCTCGTGCACCAAATGCCGATCGACCCAGAGGAGCGACGCGCCATCTTCCCGACGCAGCACCTCATGCGCCCCCCATAGCTTGGCGAAGAGCGTGCGAGGCGCGGCCATCAGCGGGGCTCCCCCGCCTCGGGCGCGCCTGCCTCGGCCTGCTCGACGTCGCCTATCACCGGCTCCCAATGCCGCGCATCGGCCGCGCCGACACGATGGAGCCGCATCTCAAGGCGGAAGAGATCGGGCCGGTAGAGCGCTGTCAGATGCTCGACCCCCCGGCCCTCGGCATCGCGAACGACACGGGTGAGCGAAAGGAGCGGCGCGCCCGGTGCCACGCCCAGCACCTCGGCCACCGCCGGGGCCGCAAGCGTCGCGGTGACGGACTGCTCGGCATCGCCCACCCGAACACCGCTCCGCTCGAGCAGCCGGAAGAGCGGCGTCGTCGCGAGATCGGCCTCGGAGTATCCGCGCGCGACCTCCTCGGGCACATGGGTCGTGAGATGCGAGAAAGGCATATCGCCGGCAAGGCGGAGGCGGACGGCGGCCTGAACGCCCGCTCCGGGCGCGAGGCCGAGCGCGGCGGCGACGGGCTCGGACGCCGGGACGTAGGCGAAGGAGAGGAGGCGTGCGGTCGTCCGCCGCCCCATCTCCACGATCTGGGGCATCAGCGTGGTCATGTCCGCCGCCATGGGCCCAGGCGCCGAGGTGCCGCTTCCGCTCCGCACGATGGAGCCCGCGCCAGGCCGTTTCTCGATCAGCCCGTCCGCCGCAAGCGCTTCGAGTGCACGCCGGATGGTCACCCGGCTCACGCCATGACTTGTCGCCAGGCGCTGCTCACCCGGCAGCGCAGCACCCGGCGCGACCCGCCCGCCCGCGATGTCGTCGCGCAGCTGCAAGTAGACGCGCCGCGCCTTGCCGCCTGCCGGCAGAAACTCGGTGTCCCGACCGCCCATCCGGTTCTCCTTCGCCGCAGGACCGTAGCGGGCGAGCAGCGACGTGCAAGCGGAATCGAACAGGTTAAGGCCAAGAATCTGTCTTTTCTTTTATGAAATATCTGTCCTATGTATCGAACAGGTTGACGGGAGGCGCCGCATGCCGGTCATCGAGCTCCACCTCATCGCGGGCTATGACGACGACGCGAAGGCCCGACTTGGACGCGGGCTGACCGATGCGGTGCGACAGGTAGTGCCCGCGCCACCCGAGGCGATCACCGTGATGATGACCGAGCATGCCCCGGCGGACTGGATGCGCGGCGGCGAACGGCGTGCGCCCGCTCCCGCCCTGCCCGACCCTGAGACGCTGGTGCGCGGTTTTCTTGCCGCGATGGAGGCGCGCGATCTCGAGACCGCACGGCGCTGCATCGCCGACGGCTTCGAGATGCGCTTCCCCGGCGCCGCGCCGATGCATCGGCTCGAGGAGCTCGTGGCATGGGCCGCGCCCCGCTACCGCTTCGTGCGAAAGACGATCGAAGCGACCGAGACCGCCATCACAGGCGGCGCCACAGCCGTCTGGATCCACGGCACGCTATCGGGCGAATGGCCGGATGGCACGGCCTTTGAGGGCATTCGCTTCGTCGATCGCTTCCTGCTCGAAGGTGGGCTCATCGCGCGCCAGGATGTCTGGAACGACATCGCAGAGCGGCGCGCCTCCGGGGACGCCGGAGCATGAGCGAGATCGACCCCGTCACCCTCGCCGTCCTCTCTGGCCGCATGGAGCAGATCGCCGACGAGATGGACGCCACGCTCTTCCGCGCCGCCTTCAACCCGATCATCGCCGAGGCGCATGACGCGGGCCACGGGCTCTACGACGCGGAAACGGGGGCGACGCTCGTCCAGGGCAAGAACGGCCTGCCGATCTTCGTCGGCGTCATGTCCTTCGCGGTGAAGGCGGTGATCGAGAAGGCGGCCGCCTCGAGCGGCGTGAGCGACGGCGATGTGTGGATCTTCAACGACGCGCATCTCGGCGGAACGCATCTCTCGGACATGCGCCTCGTGCGGCCCTATTTCCGGGACGGCGCGCTCTTCTGCTACCTCGCCTCGGTGGGGCACTGGCACGATGTGGGCGGTGCCGTGCCGGGCAACTACAACCCGGCGGCCACCGATGCCTTCCAGGAGGCCTTCGTGCTGCCCCCCGTGCGGCTCGTTCGCGAAGGCGCGCTGAGCCAGGACATCGTCGACATCCTGATGCGGAACACGCGGCTGCCGCAGTCGGCCATGGGGGACCTCAACGGTCAGCTCGGCGCGCTCGACCTCGGCGCCAGGCGGCTCGACGCGCTCATCGACGAGTATGGCAGCCAGACGGTGAAGGCGGCTCTCGCAGCACTGGGAAACCGGGCGGAGGCGCTGATGCGGGCGGAGCTCACGGCCATGCCGGACGGGCGCTGGGAGGCGGAGGACTTTCTCGACAATGACGGCATCACCGATGCGCCGCTGCCCATCCGCGTGGCGCTCGAGATCGCGGGCGACCGGCTGATGCTGGACTTCGCGGGTAGCGCACCCGCTACCGCCGGCCCGGTCAACATCGCGCTGCCCACCGCGGTCGCCACTGCCTATGTCGCCCTCAAGCACATCTTCCCCACATTGCCCGCCAATGCCGGCCTGATGCGCCCCGTCGAGGTGCGGGTGCCCGAGGGCTCGCTGCTCGCCGCGGAGTTTCCCGCGCCCGTCGGCGGCTACACCGAAACCATCCTGCGCATGATCGACGTCATCTTCGCCGCGATGGCCGAGGCCGCGCCCGAGCGCACGGTCGCAAACGCCTACGGCACCATCAACGCGCTCTCCCTCTCGGGTCGGCGTGGCGATGGCGCGCGGCCCTGGGTGATGTTCAGCTTCTTCGGCGGCGGACATGGCGCAAGTGCGGAGGGCGACGGGCTCAACCACGGCAACGCGCCCATCTCCACCGCCACCATCCCGCCGATGGAGATCCTGGAGGCCGCCTATCCGGTGATGTTCCGCCAATGGGCGCTCCGGCCCGACAGCGCAGGCGCAGGCAAGCATCGCGGCGGGCTCGGCGCCGTCTACGAGATCGAGCTGCTGCAGGAGCGGGCCGAAGCCTTCCTCTTCGGCGAGCGCGCCCGCTTCGCGCCCGCAGGCATCGCCGGGGGCGGATCGGCCGCCGCCAATGCCTTCGCCTATGAGCAGGAGGAGGGATGGCAGCGCCCGGCCCTCGCCTCCAAGGCCCGCGGCATAAAGCTCGCGCGCGGTCAGCGTGTCCGCCTCGAGACACCGGGCGGCGGCGGCTACGGCCCGGCAGACGCCCGCGACCCGGCCGCCGTCGCCCGCGATGTCGCCCTCGGCTACGTGAGCGCGGAGGCGGCCGACCGCGATCATGGCGCTGGATGGCGGGAGACGGGCCAGTGAGCTGCGCACGCATGGTGGGCGTTGATGTCGGCGGCACCTTCACGGATGTCTTTGTGCTCGACGAGGCCGCAGGGACAGCCCGCGTCGCCAAGGTGCCGACCACGCGGCCGGACCAGTCCGGCGGCTTCCTGGCCGGGATCGGGCAGGAGGTCGACGATCTCGCCAGCCTCTCCGTTGTCGTCCACGGCACCACCGCCGGCACCAATGCGCTCCTCGAGCGAAAGGGCGCACCAACGGGTGTGATCACCACCGCCGGCCTGCGCGACGTGCTCGAGATGCGGCGGCGGGACAGGCCGCGCACGTGGGGCCTGCGCGGGGATTTCACCCCGGTCGTGCCGCGCGACCGCCGCCTGGAGGTCCCCGAGCGCGTGCTGGCGGACGGCACCGTGCGGGAGCCCGTGGATCTCGACGCCGTGCGCGCCGCCGCCCACAAGCTTCTCGAGATGGGCTGCGAGGCCTGCGCCATCCTCTTCGCAAATGCCTATGCCAACCCGGCCAACGAGGCGGCGGCGGCGGAAGCCGTGCGAGGGCTCTGGCCAAACCCACATGTGACGGCATCGGCGGAGATCCTGCCCGAGATCCGCGAGTTCGAGCGTTTCTCCACCGCCGCCCTCAACGCCTATCTCCAGCCCGAGGTGGCGGGCTATCTCGACCGGCTCGAACGGGCGCTGAAGGCGGGCGGGTGTTCCGGCGAGTTCCTGATCGTGCAGTCGAACGGCGGCGTGATGTCGGCCGCCACCGCCTGCGCGCGGCCCGTGCGCACCGCACTCTCCGGTCCTGCCGCAGGCGTCATCGCCGCAGCCTACATAGCCGAGTGCGCCGGGTTTCCGAATGTCATTACTGGCGACATGGGGGGCACGAGCTTCGACGTCGCCCTCATCGCTGACGGCGCTTCGGTCCTCAGCCCGCAGACGAGCATCGATTTCGGCATGGTGATCCGCTCGCCCATGATCGAGATCGCGACCATCGGCGCGGGCGGCGGCTCCATCGCCTCCGTCGACAAGGGCGGCATGCTCGCCATCGGTCCCGAAAGCGCGGGGTCCGACCCCGGCCCCGTCGCCTATGGCCGCGGCAACGAGCGGCCGACGGTGACGGACGCCAATATCGTGCTCGGCCGGATCGACCCCGAGAGCCCCATCGGCGGAATTGCCCGGCTCGACACGGGCGCCGCCCGCGCGGCCATCGACGTACATGTCGGCCGCCCCCTCGGCCTCGGCACGGAGGCCGCGGCCGAGGCGATCCTCCGCGTCGCAAATTCACGCATGGCCGGCGCGATCCGCCTCGTCAGCATCGAGCGCGGGTTCGACCCCAAGCGCTTCGCCTTCATGCCGTTCGGCGGGGGCGGCGCGCTCCACGCCGGCGCGATGCTCGCGGAGGTCGGGCTCGCCCGCGCCATCGTGCCCCGTTACCCCGGCGTCACATCGGCCATGGGCTGCGTCATCGCCGACATGCGCCAGGACTTCGTGCAGACCGTGAACAGCCTCGCTGACACGGTGGACGAAGCGGCGCTCGGCGACCTCATGCAGCGCCACCATGACGAGGGCCACCGCCTCCTCGACGCCGCGCGCACCCGCTTCGAGCGCCGCGACGCCGAGTTCGCGCTCGACATGGCCTATGTCGGCCAGACACACACGCTATCCGTACCTCTGCCGATCAAGCTCAGCGGCAGCCACATCGAGCCGCCCACCCGAGCAGCCATCGCGGCGGCCTTCGACGCAGCCTACCGGGCACAGTACGGCCGGCTCCTCGAGGGCGGCAGCCGGCGCATCCTCAACCTGCGGAGCGCGGTGATCGGCCGCCGCCCGAAGTTCGACCTCGCAACCCTCGCGCCAGCCGAGGGCGGGAGCATCGAGAGCGCCCGGGTCTCCAGCCGCCCCGTCCATTTCGGCGACGCCTGGGCTGAGACGGCGATCTATCGGCGACTGGAGCTGCCCGTCGGTGCCCGCATCCCCGGCCCCGCCATCCTCGTCCAGCCCGACACCACCATCCTGATCGAACCGAGGCTGGAAGGTCGGGTGGACCGATACGGCAACGTGATCATCGCCCGCGAGGGGGAGGCATGAGCGAGACCATCGATCCGCGCCAAACGGCGCTGCTGACGATCGACCTGCAGAACGACTTTCTGCACCCCGACGGCGCCTATGGCCGCGCCGGCCAGCGGGCAGACGCCATCGCGGACCTGCCCGCGCGCATCGCCCCGGTGCGCGACACGCTCCGCGCCAAGGGCGGCACCTACATCTCGGCGCAGTTCACCCTGGTGCCCGGCCCCGGTGGGGAGCCGCTGATCGCAGCGCATCTCAAGAAGCTCCGCCCCTTCCTCGGCCGCGGCGACTTCGCGCCCGGTGCCTTCGGCCACGCGCTGGTCGATACGCTAGCCCCGGCGGACTACACGGTGGAGAAGGTCGCCTATTCCGCCTTCTACCAGTCGCGCCTCGAATACATCCTCCGCGCCCTCGGCATCCGCGCGGTTATCGTCGGCGGCATCGTCACGAATGGCGGCGTCGCCAGCACCCTGCGCGACGCGCATCTGCGCGACATTCCCACCGTCCTCCTTTCGGACGGCTCGGCGGCCTTCGACCGGGCCGTGCATGAGGCCACCCTCACCTCGCTCGCCACCGTCACCCGCGCGATGACCTGCGCGGAGGCCATCGCAATGCTGGAGGCCGCATCATGACCCTCAAGGCCCGGCTCTCACAGGACAGCATTCTCGTCGCCCCCGGGGTCTATGACGGGCTGACCGCGGCGCTGGCGGTAGAAGCGGGCTTCGAAGCACTCTACCTCTCCGGAGCGGCCGTTGCGTACACTCGCCTCGGCCGGCCCGACATCGGACTCACCGCCATGACGGAGATGGCGGACACCATGGCGCTCATTCGCGACCGTGTGGACCTGCCGGTGATCATCGACGCCGATACGGGCTTCGGCAATGCGCTCAACGCCCAGCGCACCATGCGCGCCTATGAACGGGCGGGCGCCAGCGCCCTCCAGGTGGAGGACCAGACCTACCCGAAGCGCTGCGGTCATCTCTCGGACAAGGCGCTGATCCCCGCCGCCGAGATGGCCGGCAAGATCCGCGCGATGGCCGATGCGCGGCATAGCGTGGAGACGTTGATCGTCGCGCGCACGGATGCCATCGCCGTCGAAGGCTTCGACGCCGCGGTCGACCGCGCGGGCGCCTATCTCGAGGCAGGTGCGGACGTCCTCTTCATCGAGGCGCCGCGCGATGCGGCCGAACTCGCCCGCGTGGCCGAAACCTTTGCCGCCCGTGTGCCTCTCCTCGCCAACATGGTCGAAGGGGGCGCCACGCCCATTCGCGCCGCAGCCGATCTCGAGGCGCTCGGCTTCGCCATCGCGATCTTTCCGGGCGGCATCGTCCGCGCGCTCGCCCATACGGCGCGGGACTATTACCACAGCCTCGCCGAGCACGGCTCGAACCGGCCGTTCGCCGAGCGGATGTTCGACTTCGGCGGGCTCAACGACGTCATCGGCACGCCGGAGATGCTCGACCGGGGGCGCCGGTACGAAAGCGGCGGCAAGCGCTGATGGCCAAGGTCTGCCCGGCACCCGACGCGGGCTTCGACCTCGAGGTCGAGACGCTCGTCATCGGCGCGGGCGCGGCGGGACTCACCGCCGCCGTTGCCGCCCGCGACGCCGGCCGCGAGGTGCTGGTGCTCGAGCGCGATCCGGTCCCGGCGGGCTCCACCGCCCTCTCCGCCGGCCTCGTGCCCGCCGCCGGGACCGCGCTTCAGGCCGAGGCCGGGATCGACGATGACTGGGAGCGCTTCGCGGAGGACATCCAGGCCAAGGCTGAGCGCGAGAACGATCCGGCACTGGTAGCGCGCCTCGCCCGCGGCGCCGGGCCCGCCATCGCCTGGCTCGGCGAGCGCCACGGCCTGCCCTTCAGCATCGTCCATGATTTCGACTATCCCGGGCACTCCCGCCGCCGGATGCACGGGCTCCCGTCCCGCTCGGGCGCGGAGCTCGTCGACCGGCTGCGAACGGCTGCTGAGGAGGCGGGGGCCGACATCCTCTGCGAAGCGGCGGTTACCACCCTGTTCACGGCCGGCCGGCGCATCGCGGGCGTCGCCTTCACCCGACCGGACGGGGCGGAGGAACGAATCGGCTGCGCCCGCCTCGTGCTCGCCTGCAACGGCTTTGGCGGCAATCGCGCCATGGTCGCCGAGCATATGCCCGGTATCGCAGACGCGCTCTGGTTCGGGCATGACGGGAACCGTGGCGAGGCCGTCGAATGGGGCCAGGCGCTCGGCGCCGCGACCCACCATCTCGGCGCCTATCAGGGCCATGGCAACGTCGCGCATCCCCACGGCATCCTCGTCACCTGGGCCACGATCACCGAAGGCGGGGTGCAGGTGAACCGCGCAGGCCGACGGTTCTGGGACGAGTCCCAAGGCTATTCCGAGGCCGCGCGCGCCGTTCTCGCCCAGCCGGGCGGCGAGGCCTTCACGATCTTCGACGCCCGTATCGCCGCCATCGCCCGCCAGTTCGCCGACTTTCGCGCCGCCGAGGATGCCGGCGCCATCCGCGAGGGAACGACGCCCGAGGCGCTGGCGCAGGCGCTCGACCTGCCGAGCGCGGCCCTGGCGGAGACGCTTGCCGCGATCCCGGCCGGCGGCACGGACGCCTACAGCCGCAGCTTCCCCGCGCGCGCCCTTGCGCCCCCCTTTCTGGGCGTCCGGGTGACGGGCGCGCTCTTTCACACCCAGGGCGGTCTCGTGACCGACGACACCGCCCGGGTGGTCGATGCGCAGGGACAGCCCTTCCCCAACCTCTTTGCCGCTGGCGGAGCGGCCTGCGGGGTCTCGGGCGCAGGCGATACGGGTTACCTCTCGGGTAACGGCCTGCTTGCAGCCGTCGTCCTCGGCCGGCTCGCGGGCATCGCGCCATAGGCCCTGCACTCTGCGCCTCCGCGCCGCGCATGGCTGGATGCCGTTGTGACACCGCCTTTGCCTCTCCCGGCCAAGGGTCATCGGACAGTCGGTCGGCTCTCGTCGCCAAGTCGGCAAGGCACCGCACCGAAAAGGCGCGGACCGGGACGTCAAGGCACCCGATCTCGACCATGAGGCTCCCGCAAGCAGGATCGTGGCCCGATCCGTCGCCCCGCGGAGCATGTGAAGAGACGGGGCCCCAGAGCGCCGCGCCGAACGCGACGGCGCGGTCGCGTACGGCGCGGAGCTCGGGGGCCCGGTCATCAGGCGCCGCTCTCAATACCGGATGCTTAGCGACCCTCAGGCGGCAGACGGATCGAGGACGGCCTTCACGACACAGCCGACATGTCGGTGATCGGTGCCGCAGCAGCCGCCGACAACCTTCAGCCCCGGAAACTTCGGCCTCAGCTCTGCATGAAGCGCGCCGAACTCCGTCGGATCGCCGTCGTCGAGCGTCTCGGCCTCGTCGAGCTCCGCGTGGCTAAGGCGCGAAGCATTCGCGCGGATACCGCGGATACGGCGGCACCAGGCCTCGTCCGACAACACATGCCGGAAATGATCCGGATGGGCGCAGTTGACCATGTAGTAGAGGGGCGCCGCGTCGGTTGCCGCGTCGGTACCGCGCACGGCCTCGGCCAGTTCGGTGCCGTCCGGCAGGCGCCCGTCGGTCTCGACCGTGAAGGAGATCGCGACCGGCATGTGCGCCTTGACGCTTGCGCGCGTCAGTCCGACCGCTTCGGACACGCTGGCGAAAGTGAGCGCGCTCACGAGGTCGACGCCATGCTTGGCGAATTCCGCAATCTGCGGGGAATGCGTCGCCTCGGCCGTTTCGACATCCATGACAACGTCGCCATCATAGGCATCGCCGGCCGGCCCGATCACGCCGTTCAGCAGGATCGGCGAGACGCGGTCTTGCCAGCGTGCCCGGATCTCCTTCGCGAAAACGACGGCTTCGGCCGTAAGCTCTCGCATCCGATAGGGCGTCCGGCCGACGGGGCCCGCCCAGTGCGTTCCCGAGCGCCAGGTATTGGTGTCGAGAACGAAGCCGGTGCCAGCGGTCTCGGCCATTGCGAGGAAACGGTCGAAGTACCGGTCCATCGCCGTCCGGGCGGCGTCGTCCTCGAGCAGGACGCAGGCCGCGAAAGCCGGCAGGTCGAACCCCTCGAGAAACAGCATCGCCGTCTCGAAGCCGCCATCGGTCAGAAAGGTTCGCGGATCGGCGAGGTAGTCACGCGTCGCCGGTGTTAGATACGCCATCGTATGGCCTCCTGCTCTCTCGAATTTCGGTGGCGTAGACCTGCCGAAACTTCGCTGGATCGCCTAGGCGGCTCGTGGTACAATTCTTCCCCTCAAGGATTTCAATGCCTTAATGAGCATTCAGGGTCCCTGCCCCTGCAGCAGCCCTTGGAACTACACTCATGGTACAGTCATGAACAAGCCGAACAGCACACGTGCGCGCATCATGGAGACCGCCAGGTGCGCAGTCCTGCAGAAGGGCTTTGACGCTACATCGATCGAGGAGATCGTAGCGTCAGTCGGCATCACGAAGAGCGGCTTCTTCTACCACTTCCCAGACAAGAATGCCCTCGCTCGCGCCATGCTGGAAGACTACATCGAAGAGGAGAACGAGCTCTTCGACCGGCTCTTCGACCGCGCAGCCCAGTTGACGGACGATCCCCTGCAGCGCGTTCTGATCGGCCTTCAGTTCTTCGCCGAGGCATTCGACGAGATGGAGACGGGGCATCCAGGATGCCTCATCGCAGCCGCTGCCTACCAGGACCGGCTCTTCGACGCTCCGGTCCGCAATCTCTATCGGGCGGCGATGCTCGGCTGGCGCGCGCGGTTTCGCGGGTACCTGGACGAAGTCGTTGCCGAATACGCGCCACACCTCGAGGTGGACCTCGATGATGTCGCGGACCTTTTCTGTACCACTGCCGAAGGCGGCATCGTGATGGCCCGCGCGATCGGAGAGCGCCGTATCGCACCGGCGCAAATCCGTCTGCTTAGAAATCACATCCGGCTGCTCTTCTCGCCCGTGCATGGAAAGACCGCATCCGCCACACGCAGAACCGAGAGCCGCGCAGTGGACGAACTGGCCGGCTAGCCCGCCTGCTGGCACTCGGCGAGCGCTTGGTGAACCGCTCCCGAACGGTCCTCGATCACCGTCGCATCACGGGAATCTCGTCGATGGCGAAGGCGTCGCATGCTCGAATTGCTTGACTCGGAGTACAGTCGCTAGCTCCTGCGATTGATGCATGCGGTATAGCTCCGCCGCTATCATGCTGATTTCTCATCGCTAAATTTGCCTGTACCGTCGGAAGGCTACCTCGAAGCGGCCCCGGGCTGCAGAACCGCGCTCGTCAACCGCAGTGTTCGAGAGCGCCGACGAGATGCCGTTCAACGCCCAGATTCATCGCCGAATACCGGCACACCGACCGACTACCCGCAGCCAGCGAGCTCCCGGTCCCGCACGATCTCGGCCGGTGGGCTTGCGTCTCTCCGTAAGCGCCGCTGCGATCGCAGCGATGCTGGTCGGAAGCGCCTTCGCCGAAAGCTGGAGGGCCGCGGATTCCCAGTTACCGCGCCCTTTGCGCGACGCCGATTTTCTCCACGACGGAGCACCGTCCGCCGAGTTGGCGGCGCTCGGCCGGAACCTCTTCTTCGATCCGATCCTCTCGGGAAACCGCAACATCTCCTGCGGCACCTGCCACGATCCCGCGGCTGGCACGGGTGACGGCCTGCCGCTAGGCATCGGCGAGGGAGGCACCGGCTTCAGGACCCGACGAACGACCTCCGACGGCGTCACGGACCGTGTGCCGCGCAATGCGCAGCCGCTCTACAACATCGGGGCGCGTGAGTACCGCGCCATGTTCCATGACGGCAGGCTCGAACCCGATCCGGACAGCGTCTTCGGCAACGGGTTCTGGAGCCCCGCGCGCGAGGATCTTCCGGACGGCCTCGACAGCCTCCTTGCGGCACAGGCGATGTTCCCGCCCCTTAGCCACATCGAGATGGCAGGGCAGAAAGGTGAGAACCCTGTCGCCACGGCCGTGGCCGAAGACCGCCTGGCGGACGCCTGGGACCTTCTCGCCGCGCGCCTGGCCGGTAACGCGACATATGCCGGGATGTTCGTCGACGCCTTCGCAGACATCGACCGCGCCGAGGACATCACGTTCGTCCATGCTGCCCGGGCGCTCGCCGCATTCCAGACCACCGCCTTCCGGTCCGATGGAAGCCTTTTCGACGAGGTGCTGGAAACCGGAGACGTCTCCCTCCTGTCCGAGGAAGAACGGGCCGGTCTCGAGCTGTTCTACGGCGGCGCCGGCTGCGCGTCCTGCCATTCCGGGCCGCTTCTCACCGATCACGGCTTCCACGCGATCGCGACGCCTCAGATCGGGCCGGGCAAGGGCCATGGGGAGGATACCGCCTACTGGCGCGCCTCAGGCTTTGGCACGCGCACGGAGGACGAGGGCCGATACCGCGTGACCTTCGACACGAGGGACCTCTTCGCGTTCCGGACCCCTTCGCTGCGCAATGTGACCGAGACCGGCCCTTGGGGTCATTCCGGCGCCTTCGCGACGCTCGAAGCAGCCGTCCGTCATCACCTGGACCCGGTCGCGTCGCTCGAGCGCTTCGATCCGTCCGAGGCGCGGTTGCCGGACCTCGAGCATGTGATCGAGGGGAGCGGGAAAGGATCGCAGCTGATCTTCCGCCCGTTGAACCCGGCACGACGGGCGGCCTTCGATCTTCGGGATCGCTGGGTTCAGGTGGCGGACGATCTTCGCGTCCGGATCGCAGCGGCCAATGATCTGGCGCCATCGGAGCTGAGCGACGCCGAAGTGGACCAGATCCTCGCCTTTCTCAGGACACTCACGGATCCGGCTGCGATCCATCAGCCCGACCTGATCCCGGAAGCCGTGCCGTCAGGTCTGCCGCCGCAGCCGACCCCGCGCGCGCTTGCGCATCCCCGATGACGCGCCACGCACATTGTCCGTCACCCGCTCGCGGGCCTTCGGCGCGTTGACGAACACCCTGGCCGGCGTTCGGCCACTTCTCCCATCCCTAACGAGCAAAGGACTGAACAGATGAAACGCCTTCTCTTCGCAACCGTCGCCTGCCTCGCCGCCATGCCGGCTGTCGCCGACCCGCACGACAACATGGAATGGGACTCCGGCGTCCCTGTCGGACCGATCGCAAACGAATGGAGGTTCCAGCAATCCGACGCCATCGAAGCCGGCCACGGCAGGTCCGGCAAGGCCGCAGTTGCGGCAGCGGCCTATGACGCGCCGGAAGCCATGACGCTCAGCTTCATCTTCCACATCGACGACCATTTCGCCGAACAGGACGTCTTCTACGAACGCGCGCCCGGTTCCGGCGAGGTCTTCCGCCCGACCGCCGCAACCCGCGACATGGACGCGCCGCTATACGCGCCCGCCGTCGAGGTGCCGCACAACTTCCTCGACACCTCCGATGTCGGACCCTACCCGGCCGGCCGGCCACTCGGCATCACGGTCGGCGAGTGGTTCGCCGCCGAGGGACGCGGGACGTATACCTGCGAGAACGGGGTTGGAACGGTCGATCTTCGCTTCGAGAATCTCGTCCCGCACGGCGTCTACACGGTCTGGCACGACTTCATGGTCTGGCCGCCGACCGACCCGTTCATCGGGACATACGACCTGCCTTTCGGCGCACGTGACGGCTCCGAGAACGTTTTTGTCGCTGATGACGACGGCAGCGCCAGGTTCGAACGATCGGTGAAGCCCTGCCTTCAGCTTTCCGGAGAGCATCTGGCGGCCAACCTGGCGATCGCCTGGCACTCGGACGGAGCGACATACGGTCCCCTGCCAGGCGAATTCTCGACCGTGACGCATGTCCAGCTTTACGTCGCACTCCCCGCGCGGGCGGGGCTCTGAGCTCGACCGGGGCGCACGCACATCCGCCCTATCGCGAACATCCGGTCGCGCCGGGGACGAATAGTCCTGCTTCAACCGGCAGAGATTGACGTTCCAAGAGTGACAAGGCCCATACGCGGTATCGCAAGCGGCCCTGTCACTCCGGCGCGAAACCGACCATGACGACCTGTTCCCAAGGTCTTCATGGTCGGTGGACCGGCCGATCGACGGATGCTGTCGGCGGTGTGCTTCGGAAGCCGACTATCGGTCTCAGAAGATCAGGTAGATCACGACGCCCCAGAAGAGGAGTGCGGCGACCCAGAGATAGGGGCTGGCGAGGAAGCCTGGGCGCACGGTTTCACTGGCGTCGGTGTTCGCGCCGGAACGGTCGTCGTCCTCTACATCCTTCATGCAGCCCCCCCGAGCCGCTGAGGATGACACGCCTACCTGCTGACCCACCCCGGGCCGACCGACCGGCGGAAAATACCGCCGGACTACGCGCCATCCCACCTCGGCGGCCCGCCACAGGGCGGCCATTAGGCCACGCCGCGGCATCGGGACCTTCCCGCGGACGGCCGAGATGTCTCGTCACCGTCCCGTAGTGTTTACCATCGCGCCGACCGTGGCAAGGAGGATACCGATGTCGCCGAAAAGACTCACCCTGCGGACATAGCAGATGTCCATCGCCACGCGGCGGGCATAGCTCACATCGTTGCGCCCCGAGACTTGCCAGAGACCGGTCACACCGGGGCGCACAGTCATGTACACCTCGCTCGCACGTCCATAGCGCTCGAGCTCCGCCTCGGGCACGGGGCGCGGGCCGACGAGACTCATATCCCCCCTCAGGACGTTCCAAAGCTGGGGCAGTTCGTCCAGGCTGGTCTTCCTGAGGAACGCGCCGAGACGGGTGATCCGCGGATCGTTCTCCAGCTTGAAGGCCCGGTCCCACTCGGCACGCGCCTCCGGATCGCGGGCGAGAAGCTCGCGCAGCCTTACATCAGCATCCGTGACCATGCTGCGGATCTTAAGGCACGGGAACGCCTTACCGCCCCGCCCGATCCGCATATGCCCGAAGAGCGGACGGCCACCCTCCAGCGCCGTGAGCCCCAGCAAGAGGAGGATCACCGGACCGAAAAACACAAGCAGCCCAAGACTGCCCGCGATGTCGAAGGCACGCTTGCCATAGGCAGTGTAGAAGCCTGCACGGGGGCGAGCCGGCAACGTCTCCGGCGACCAGGAACCGCGTGAACGGGATCGGGGGAAAGCGGGAAAAGTACGCTGCGAAGCTTGGCTCCGCTCCCAGTATGCAGGCACCACGTTCACGCTGAGGCGTGACGTTCTGGCCATGCGAGAGTCCTCTCTCTGTTCGTCATGTGCACAATCTAAGCGTGCATACGATTCGTCAATTGCCGCGGATGAGAATATTGCGCTGCACCCTTAGAAAAGTGCTTTCCTGATATCGACTTATGCAAATGCCTACACAGGCAGCAGCACAGTGATCCTGCAGCGCAACATTTCCTTGAATGATGGCATTCGGCCCGTGACGCGAGCCCCTCTCGGCGCTAGATACAACCTCCACATGCATGGCGCGCGCGGGCATCGCCCGGCTTTCCCGGTAACGCTCGAGGGAAGAAATCGATGCGCATCGCGATCGTACATTATTGGCTTTTGGGCATGCGCGGTGGCGAGGCCGTGCTTGAGGAGATGATCCGCTGCTACCCGGAAGCGGACATCTACACCCATGTCTACGCGCCCGAGCGGGTCTCGCCGCTGATCCGGAGCCGGCCCGTGACCGAGACGTTCGTCGGCCGGCTGCCGGGGGCGCGCCGGCGGCATGAGCTTTTCTTGCCGCTCATGCCCCGCGCGCTCGAGGAGCTGGATCTCACGGGCTATGATCTTGTGATCTCTTCGGAATCCGGACCCGCCAAGGGCGTGATCGCCCATCCGGACGCAACGCATGTCTGCTACTGCCACTCCCCGATGCGGTATCTCTACGACCACTATCCGCAGTACCGCGCCACGCTGGGGCCGCTGAAGCGCGCGCTCTTCTCCCATCTCGCGCACCGGCTGAGGGTCTGGGATACGGTGGCGTCCGCGCGGGTCGACCGCTTCGTGGCAAATTCTCGCTTCGTCGCGCGGCGGATCGCGCGGGCCTATGGGCGGGAGGCATCGGTGGTGCACCCGCCGGTGGATCTTGCAGCCTTCGGTGGCGCACCGGCGGTCGAACGGGACGGCGGCTATCTCGTCGTGTCGCAGCTCGTGCCCTACAAGCGCGTCGATATCGCCGTCGAGGCTTTCCGCCGCCTCGGCAAGCCGTTGACGGTCGCGGGCGACGGACCGATGGCGGAGCGGTTGGCGGCAGGGGCGCCAGCGAATGTGCGCTTCCTCGGCCGGGTCGATGGCACAACGTTGCGGGAACTTTACGCCCGCTCCCGCGCGCTGGTTTTTCCGGGAGAGGAAGACTTCGGGATCGTGCCCGTCGAGGCCATCGCCTCCGGCTGTCCCGTGATTGCCTATGGCCGCGGCGGCGCGCTCGACACCGTGACCGATGGGGAGACCGGCGTTCTTTTCGGCGCTCAGACGGCGGAGGCGCTGGCCGCCACGGTCCTGCGCTTCGAGGGGCTGAGCTTTCCCGCCGAGCGGGTCGCCGCTGCCGCGGAGCGGTTCAGCGCCGAACGCTTCCGCACCGCCTTCATGGCGGAGGTGGCCCAGGCGATGGCTGCGAAGGCTGCGTCCGGCGAGGCGATGCAGCCGGCCGGCGGCGGAGCGGCGCAGCCGGTACCCGGCCCGCGCATCGCCGCTGCCGGACGGTCCTGACGATCCGAGGGAAAAGGGGGTCACTATGGGGGGTGGCATGGAGATCGGCATCACGAGCCAGAATGCGGACCAGCCTGCGGACGAGGTCGCGCGGCAGGCCCGCGTTCTGCCCGGCATCGTCGTCGGCATCGCCTCGACCGGGCGGGCGGAGACGCTGGCCCGGGTGCTGCCTTACATCGAAGCGCTCGATCCCGCGCCCGAGCGCATCCTGATCGCGGTCGTGCGCACGGAGGACCATGCGGGCGTCACGGCCGAGCGCGTCCCCCTCGAGATCGTCATGACCGGCCGGCGCGGGCTCTGTGCTCAGCGCAACGACATCCTCGCGCGCTGTCCCGAGGACGGGATCGTGGTCTTCTTCGACGACGATTTCGTTCCCGAGCCGGGCTATCTGGGCGCCGTCGCTGCACTCATGGACGCCCGGCCGGAGGCGGTGATGGTCACGGGGACCGTGCTCGCGGACGGCATCCTGGGCCCCGGCCTGGCGCTGCAGGACGCAGCGGCGATCGTCCGCGCGGCGCAGGCATCGCCCAAGCCCGATCCTGAACGGGCAAGCCCTGTCCACAACGGCTATGGCTGCAACATGGCGATCCGCATGGCCCCGGTGGCGGCCGCGGCGCTGCGCTTCGACGAGGGGTTGCCGCTCTATGGCTGGCTCGAGGATGTGGATTTCTCGCGGAGGCTCGCCGCCCACGGGCCAGTGCTCAAGAGCGAGGCGGCGCGGGGGGTTCATCTCGGCGTGAAATCGGGCCGCAGCCCGGGCCTCCGTCTCGGCTACTCACAGGTCGTCAACCCGCTCTATCTGTGGCGCAAGGGCAGCCTTGCCGGATGGCGGGCGCTGCGGCAGGTGGGGCGCAACCTTGCAGCCAATTCGGCACGCAGCTTCTATCCGGAGCCATGGGTGGACCGGACGGGGCGGCTGAGGGGCAATCTGCTGGGCCTCGGCCACGTGCTGACGGGCAGGCTCGATCCCGGGCGCGCGAGCGAGCTTTGAGCGACGGCGCCGGTCAGCCCGCAACCACCAACGACGCCTCCGCCGTGCCGTGCGCCCTCGACAGCGCGCGGTCATAGGCTGCGAGGAGGCCGTCGCGCCAGCCCTCGGGCGTGCTCGCAAGGCGCTCCGCCGCCGCGGGGGCCGCGGCACTCATTTTCGCGACCGGCGCGTCTTCCTGCGCCACATGGCGGAGCGCGGCCTCCAGCGCCCCCGCAGCGCCCGCATCGTAGGCCATGCCGGCATGCGCGGCCTCGATATCGCCGGCCAGAAGCGCATGGCGGGGCAGGATGACGGGCACGCCTTCCCGCAGCGCCTCCACCGCGACAAGGCCGAACGGCTCGGGATAGCGGGAAGGCATGACGAGCGCGCGAGCCTGCCTGATCGTGGCGGTTACCGCGGCGCGGTCGAGCCAGCCGGTGATCTTGGGCGGTGGCGCGCCGGGCGTGGCCGCACGCTCGATGGCCGCCCGCTCCGGCCCCTCGCCCACCAGCGTGAGCGCGACGCCCGCCGCTGCCGCGGCCTCCGCGGCGGCCAGAGCCCCCTTCTCCGGATCGAGCCGGCCGACGAAGACGATCCCGGAATTCTCCGCCGCCGCAACCGGCAGCGCCGTCGCGGGCGCGACCGGGTTCGGCAGCACGGTCAACCGCTCCGACGCGAAGCCCGAGCGTACGAGAAAGGGCTCCATCGCGTGATGGATGAGGAGCACCTCCGGCCCGGTGGTATCGAAGGCGAAAGCCGCCTGGCGAAGCATGTGCCGGCCGACGCGCCACGCCTTTTGACCCATCGAGCGGCGGTCGCAGGCCGCGCCGAGGCAGGCGGCGGAGAGCGGGCGGCGCATGCAGACCGCGTCCGCCCCGTAATGCCAGAAGGCGCCGTTCGGGCAGGCGAGGAAGAAGTCATGTGCATGGACGACGAGGGAGGCGCGCACCGGGCGGAGCGCGGCGAAAACCGCGGGCGACAGGATCTTGGACCAGCCATGCAGGTGATAGACGTCGCCCGGTCGCCCCTCGGCCGCGATCCAGCGTGAAAGGAAGCGCGCCGCGCGCGCGTTCCAGAGCCCGCCAATCAGCGCCGATGCCTTGCTCCGGCCGAGAAGCGGTGCGCCACCGAGCCCGATGCTGCGCACGCCGGCCTCTTCGAGCCGCGGGGCGCCGCCGTCATCGCCCGAGAGAAAGACGACCTCCTCGCCCGCTGCGGCCAGCAGCTCCGCCGACAGGACCGCAAGCCCGGTCGCCCCACCGCGCGCGACGCTGAAATCGTTGACGATGACGATGCGCCGCCCCGTCATGCCGCCGTTCCTCTCGCCACGCCCGCGCGCGGCGCTGTCTCGACGGGAAGGCCGAGGGCGGCGAGCGTGCGCGCCATGTCTTGGAGTGCCGCGTCCGCTGCAGCTGCGCGCTCGATGTCGGGGACCGGATCCGCCACGGCGCGCCGCAGCGTGGCCGCGATGTCCTCGACCGCCGCAGCCCCGTCGGTCAGCGTGTAGGCCCCGCGACCCACCTGCTCGTGAAAGCTCGCCACCTTACGATCCCAACCAAGCGCCACCGCGGGCACGCCGTAGCTGTAGGCGGCGATGAGCGCGTGGAGCCGATGCGCCACCATGCCGCCGCAGCCTGCGACAATGCCGGCGAGGGCGGCGGGCACGAGGGGCCGGGGGGCGGCACGGACGCGGCCGCTCGCGACCAGGCGCGCGAGCCTCGGATGCGCGGCCACACAGTCGAGCGCGTTGGCGTCTTCCTCCGCCCCGTTGCAGAAGAGGAGCACGTCGTTCCCCTCCGCCGCCAGCGTGGCGGCCAGTGCCACCTGGAAGTCGATCCCGGCGCCCGCGACGCCGCCCTCGGCATGGTATGAGAGGAGCGCAGGATCGGCGATGCCGAGCCCCACGGGCCCTGCCCTGCGATCCCCCCCGCGCGGACGCGGGAACGCAGCGGCTGTGAGGAGGCCGGGATCCCGCGTCAGCATTGGCGGAGGGCCGAAATCGGCCTGATCCAGCCAGTGCTCGACCGAGCCCGCATCGCGGAGACCGATGGCGGCGAGCCGCGTATCGGCGAGAAGCGCAAAAAGCGTCCTGCCCTCGCCGCTCCATCCACCCGTAACGCCCGCGGCATGAATGGCCAGCGGCAGGCCCGCACCGCCCTTCGCCTCCGCCGCAAGCCGGGCGAGGCGCCCGATCTTGAGCGGGAAGTTGAGGTCCGCATCCGCCAGGATCTGGCCGCCGCCGAGGATAACCGCGTCCGCCTCCTCCAGCGCCCGGCGCCATCCAGGCTCGAGCGCGGAGAGCTTGGCGGAAAGATGCCTGCGCACGGCGAAACGGCGCAGTGACGGGGGCAGCGCGGAGAGAAGCCTGAGCAGGGTCGCCCGTCCGAACGGGCCGCCGGCGCGTCGGTCCTCCTCGGCAAACCCTTCCCGCCCCGCGATGTCGAGCGAGCGGAACTCGGCGCCGGGCAGGAGGCGCTCGACCGCATGGGCCATGCAGGCCGCGATAAGCCCGTCGCCCACATTGGGGCTGTAGGCCACACCGCATTGAAGAATGCGCAAGGTGCCGCTCCTGTGGTCGCTTCGCCGTGATGACCGGCCCCGAAACAACCTGAGCGCGTACGGGGAGATTACGCAGTTGCAGCAATAATTCGCACGCTCCGCCTTGAAAGCAAGCCCGGCGGCGCCTTTTTCGAAGGAGCTTCGCGATACATGCCGGCACGCGTGCGGATCGCCGACCAATTCCTGATCGAGGGCGGCATGGATCTTGGCGTAGCGACGCATTTCTCCCAGGGCTGGGATCTCGGGCTGGCCGCCGAGGTGCGGGCCCTCGGCGCCGACCACGTGCGCGACGCCGTACGCTGGGAGGCAGGGGAGGCGGTGCCCGGCACCTATGCGTTCGAGGGGCTCGAACGGTCCTTCCCGGACCGGCTGGCAGAGGCGGGCATCGACACGCGCCTCGTCTATCTCGCGCGCCACCCCGGCTATGAAGGCGGTGCAACGGTCACGACGGAGGCCGGGATCGCGGCCCTGACGGACTATATCGCCACCTCCCTCACCCGTTTCGGCGCGGTTGCGACGATCGAGATCGGGAACGAATTCAACGCGGCCAACTTCGTCTGGGGCCCGCTCAAGGAAGCTGGCTATGAGGAGCGGGCGGCAGCGCATGCGCGCATCGTGACAGGCGTGCGCACCGGGCTGGAGGCGGCCGGTCAGTCGCCGCGCATCCTCGGCGGAGCCGCCCATTCCGTGCCGGTGGACTACCTTGCGGCCGCGGCGGAAGCGGGATTGCTCGACGCGGTCGACGGCATCGCGCTCCACCCCTACACGTCCCCGCCCGAGCATGTGGGCGAGCATCTCGCGCTCCTCCGCGCCCGGCTCGAAGCACCCGATCTGGCCATCCACGCCACCGAGTACGGGCGGGAGACGGAGACGGCGGCGGGTGCTGCGCGACACCTGGTGAAGATGACGGCGGCGCTGGCTGCATCGGGCGTGGAAAGCGCGACCTGGTACGCCCTCGCGGAACAACGGTGGTTTCCGAACATGGGGCTTGTGGAGCCGGACGGGACGCCGCGGCCTGCCGCCGATGCCTTCGCTCTGATGGCCGAGCGTGTCCTGCCGCTCGGTCCCGCGCGGCGGCTGGAGGCAGGCCCGCAGGCTCACGCCATCGCCTTCGGTGACCGAGGGCTGGTGATCTGGGGCGCGCCGCGGGATGTGTCGCTGCCCGGCGCTGAATGGCTCGATTCGCGGGGGCAGCCGGTCGCCGCGCCACGGCTCGACCCCGCCCGACCGCTTGTCGCGATCGGCGCTCAGGCACTCGATTTCCAAGAACTGGCGCTTGGCAGCACCGCCGTTCGGGCCGACAGCTTCTTCGACTTCTCTCTGAACGAAGGCCCGGCCTGGAGCAGGAGCGTCACCTTGCCATCGGGTGAGGTGCGAGTGCTCGAAGCCCTCGGCGGCGGCAAGCCCG